>VGPQ01000134.1 GCA_016882555.1 Cyanobacteria bacterium M_surface_7_m2_040 | reverse complement strand
CTGGGGCCCAGCCTGGCGGTCGCCCTCGGGGCCGCCAGCTCGAGTGCCCTGTTCAGCCATCTGGGGCGCAGTGCCCACGGGGCGCTGCTGCTGGGGCTGCAGGCGGCCATGTATGGCGTGCTGACCCTGGTGCTGCAGCCGGGGGCCCTTGAGCACGACACCCATCACCCCCCGGCTCCCGGCCTGCCGGGGCTGGCGTTGGTGGGGCTGGTGGCGGGCCTGGCCAGCGGCTTGCTGGGGCTGGGCGGCGGGCTGGTGATGGTGCCGTTGATGGTGACCCTGCTGCGCCAGCCGGTGCGCCTGGCGGTGCGGCTCAGCACCCTGGCCGTGCTGGCCTCAGCCACGGTGGCGGCCCCCGTGTTTGTGGCCGATGGGCGCGGCCTGCTGCCGGTGGCGGCGCTGCTGGGCGGCATCTCGGCCCTGGGTGCCAGCTGGTCAGCGGCGCAGCTCAACCGCGTGGGCGAAGGCACCCTGGTGTGGCTGCTGCGGGCGATGACCGCCCTGCTGGCCCTCGACAGCGCCCGGCGCGCCCTGGCACTGGCGTTGGCTTAGCTCAGCAGCTGCCAGAAGCCGGCATCCAGCTCATAGCCCAGCACCGCGGCCATCTGGCTGAGGGTCTGGCGGCAGTTGAGGCCCTGGCCCTGGGCCCAGCCATCGAGCACAAACAGCCGGTGGCTGATCCACAGCTCGAGCGCTTCCGGGGCGAAGCGCAGGCCTTCGCTGCGGCTGAAGCTGTGGGGCAGCAGCATGGCCACATGCCGGGCCAGCTGCCCACTGCTGCGCTCCAGCACCAGCGGCAGCCAGGGGTAGGCCGCGTCGGCCCGCAGGCTCCACAGCCGCAGCTCGGGAATCTCCGACAGCTCGCGCGGGTCCTCGGCGTCGCGGGGCCAGTCGAACTGCAGCACCAGCGTGGCGCCTCGCCCCAGCAGCGTGGCGCCGTCGAGCCGCGCCCAGGGATCCAGAGCGCTGATGTCGAGGCCTCGGATGGCGTCGGCCGCAAGGGTCACGGGGCTGGCAGCGGCGTTGGAGGCCATCAAGAGCTGTAACAGCAAGGCGTCTGGAGCTCGACCGTAGCCACCGCGAGCCCAACAATGGTGACTGTTGTTGTCTGCAGCACTGCTCCCATGGTCACCTCCATCACCCAGGCCGAGATCCTGATCGCCCTCGTGGTGGCGGCCCATGCCGGCGTGCTGGCCGTGCGTCTCTGCTTCAGCCTCTACAAGGCCTGATCGTTTCAGGGCCTGACCGTCGCCGAGCCATTGCCGAGTGTTGCTGCTCGGCCGCTGCATCCCTTGGCAAGGTCCGATTGGGGAGCTACAAGCAACCCAGCCGGACCTTGTTCGGCAATCAGTGTCGTGTTTGCCTGCAGCCCGTGCCCGTTGCCCAGACCGCCGAGAGCCGTCGCCGCCGCGAGCGTCAGGCCAGGCCCAGCGCGCACACCCGCAGCAGCAGCCGCAGCAGCAGCCGCCAACGCACCACGCCAAGCACCCCAGATCAGCGCAGCAGCCAGCCCAACCCATTGGCTGCCACTCCTCCGCGCCATGCCGTGTTTGCGGCCGATGGCAGCCTGATCGGTGTGTCGAGCGAGCGGCAGGAGCTGCTCTGCAGCCTCATCGGCCTGTTGGTGAAGTGTTCGCTGGTCACGGTGGTGAGCATCAGCCTGGTGCGGCTGGCGGTGGCCTATCAGGAGCGCATGGACCGCCAGGGTGAGCTCAGCGCCGTGCTCGAGATCGAGCAGGGCAAGCTGGCCAAGGCACGGGAGCGGTTTGACCAGTTGTTCAGCGTGGGGGGTGAGCAGCGCCTGATCCGTGAGCAGAACCAGTGGATCGCCCCCAACCGGCTGCGGGTGGTGTGGAACGGGGCCCCAGCGGGAGGTGCCGGTTCGTAAGTTGGGGCGCTTTGGTTGCTGCGCCCCCCGATGTCGAGCCCCAGTCCAGCTGGCACCGCCCTGATCACCGGCACCACGTCCGGTGTCGGACTCAATGCCACCAAGGCCCTGGTGGATCGCGGCTGGCACGTGGTGACGGCCAACCGCGATCCCGTGCGCGCCGCCGCCGCCGCCGAGCAGCTGGGGATTCCTTCTGCCCAGCTCACCCATCTGCGCATCGACCTGGGTGATCTGGAGAGCGTGCGCGTCGGGGTGGAAACCCTGATCGCCTCACTGCAGCGCCCCCTCGATGCCCTGGTGATCAACGCGGCGGTCTACAAGCCGCGGCTCAAACAGCCCGAATGGTCGCCCCAGGGATTTGAGATCTCGATGGCGACCAACCATCTGGGCCATTTTCTGCTGATTCACCTGTTGCTTGATGACCTCAAGCGCTCCCAGCACCCCTCGCGGCGGGTGGTGATCATGGGCACCGTGACCGCCAACTCCAAGGAGCTGGGTGGCAAGATCCCCATTCCCGCGCCGGCTGATCTGGGGGATCTGAGCGGCTTCAAGGCGGGCTTCAAGGCGCCAATCGCCATGGCCAACGGCAAGCCGTTCAAGCCCGGTAAGGCCTACAAAGACAGCAAGCTCTGCAACATGATCACCACCCAGGAGCTGCACCGCCGCCTGCACAGCAGCACCGGGATCGTGTTCAGCTCCCTGTATCCGGGCTGCGTGGCCGACACGCCCCTGTTCCGCAACACGCCGCGGGCGTTTCAGACCATCTTCCCCTGGTTCCAGAAGAACATCACCGGCGGCTATGTGAGCCAGGCCCTGGCGGGCGAGCGCCTTGCCCAGGTGGTGGCCGATCCCGACTTTGCGGTCTCGGGTGTGCACTGGAGCTGGGGCAACCGCCAGAAGCAGGGCGGCAAGCAATTCAGCCAGGAGCTGTCGGATAAAGCCAGCAACCCTGAGACGGCCCAGGGGGTCTGGGACCTGTCGCTGAAGCTGGTGGGGCTGGCCTGAGCCGATGCTGCGGCCACCGGCAATCTTCGGCATCGGCAAGAACTACGCCGACCACGCCGCGGAGCTCGGCGCCGATCTGGGTGCTGATCTGCCCCAGCACCCGGTGGTGTTCTGCAAGAACCCCGCCAGTGTGATCGCCAGTGGTGAACCGATTCTGCTGCCGCCGGTGGTGCGCACCGACGCCTTGGGCGTCGACTACGAGGGCGAATTGGCGGTGATCCTGGGGGTTGATGCCCGCGACGTGCCCGCGGCCCAGGCGCGAGGGGTGATCGCGGCGGTGGCCCCCGCCAACGACGTCAGCCAGCGCTGGTGGCAGTGGCAGGCCGGCGGCAGCCAGTGGAACCGCGGCAAGAGTTTTGACACCTTCTGCCCCCTGGGCGACCCGGTGCCGATCGCAGCGATCGCCGATCTGCAAGACCTGGAGCTGACCACCCGCCTCAATGGCGCGGTGGTCCAGCAGGCCAACACCAGCGCGATGATCTTTTCAGTGGCGCGCCTGATCGCCGAGCTCAGCCGCGGCACCACCCTGCTGGCCGGCACGGTGATTCTCACGGGCACGCCGGCGGGGGTGGGTGCGGGCCGCACACCACCGCGGTTTCTGCGCGATGGCGATGTGGTCGAGGTGGAACTCGGCGGGGTGGGGCTGCTGCGCAACCCCGTGGTGCAGGTCGATTGATCAGTCGAAGCCCAGCAGGTCAAAGATCTCCCGGTCCTTGAGCGATTCGGCCTCGAGCGGCTCGACGCTCTCGAGCATGCGCCGCGCCAGGTTGAGGTATTCGTTCTGCACCGCCTCGACCTCGGGGGTGGGCTCCATCTCGAAGATGGTGCACTTCTTGAGCCGTGAACGCCGGATCGCGTCCAGATCGGGGAAATGGGCCATCGTCTTCATGCCCACGCGCTCGTTGAAGCGGTCGATCTGGTCGGTGTCCTTGGAGCGGTTGGCCACCACGCCACCCAGGCGCACCTTGTAGTTCTTGGCCTTGGCCTGGATCGCGGCGATGATCCGGTTCATCGCAAAGATCGAGTCAAAGTCGTTGGCGGTCACGATCAGGCAGTAGTGGGCGTGCTGCAGGGGCGCGGCAAACCCGCCGCAGACCACATCGCCCAGCACATCGAAGATCACCACATCGGTGTCTTCCAGCAGGTGGTGCTCCTTGAGCAGCTTGACCGTCTGGCCGGTCACGTAGCCACCGCAGCCGGTGCCCGCCGGCGGGCCGCCCGATTCGACGCACTGCACACCATTGAAGCCTTCGAACACGAAGTCTTCAGGGCGCAGCTCTTCGGTGTGGAAGTCGACGGTTTCGAGGATGTCGATCACCGTCGGCACCATCTGCTTGGTGAGCGTGAAGGTGGAGTCGTGCTTGGGATCGCAGCCGATCTGCAGCACCCGCTTGCCCAGCTTCGAGAAGGCGGCCGACAGGTTGGAGCTGGTGGTGCTCTTGCCGATGCCCCCCTTGCCGTAGACGGCGATCACCAGGGCCCCGGTTTCAATGTTCATCGAGGGGTCCTGGTGCACCTGAACGCTGCCCTCACCATCGGGGCGGCTGAGCGTGGTGGTCATGCGGGTCGTTGCGCCGGTGGTCATCCGGGTGCCAAGGGTCTGTTTACATCAAACTGCGCGGCTTCAGCGGTTCACGTGTCCTGCATGCAAAGCGAAACAGTTGCTGTGGCTGGATCCACACAACGGCCGCTTGTTGATGAGCACAAGTACTCAACGCCGAGGGGGATTGTGCGCCGGCCCATTGCAGAGGCCATCCGCCTCATAGCGCAGCGACCATTCCAGCAGGTAGGCGCTGAGATTGCTCAGTGAGCGCCCCTCCTGCAGGCTGCGTGCAATCAGGGCATCAAACACCTGCTGCGGCAGGGTGATTGACACCCGTTGCGGATGACGTTGATGCAGTTTGTGCATGAACTGAGGTGAAGCCATGGCCTCAAATTGCGCTGACCACCCACCTTTAAACCTGTTGATTGCGCCGGACACACCCCATTGTTGGGGCCCCATTGATGGAGGTCCCCAATAGGGGACTTGACCCAATTGGCACAGTGACGCTTATTCCGAAGCCACGATGCGTGCGCTGATCGTTGATGATCATCTGCTGCTGGCCCAGACAGTGGGCGGATTGCTGA
>VGPQ01000133.1 GCA_016882555.1 Cyanobacteria bacterium M_surface_7_m2_040 | reverse complement strand
GGTGCATGCCACCGAGCCGGCCCTGCGCAGCCGCTTGCTGGTCAATCCCCGCGCCGGTCAGCTGCTGGAGCAGTTGCGCTGGTTTGACGAGCGCGATCTGCAGATCCATGCGCAGGTGGTGGTGTGCCCTGGCTTGAACGATGGGGCCGCCCTGGAGCGCACGCTCACCGATCTGGCCGGCTTCGCCATCGGTGACTGGCCCGCCGTGCTCTCGGCGGCGGTGGTGCCGGTGGGGCTCACCCGCTTTCGCCCCCCCGACGATGGCCTGGTGCCCGTGGATCGGGCTGCCGCCCAGGCCGTGATCGCCCTGGTGGAGCCCCTGCAGCAGCATTTTCAGCAGCAGCTGGGCAGCCGTTTTGCCTGGCTGTCGGATGAGTGGTACCTGATGGCGGGCCTGCCATTGCCGCCGCGGCTGGCCTACGAAGACCTCCCCCAGCAGGAAAATGGCGTCGGCAGCATCCGCGCCTTTCTGGAGGCGCTCGATCAGGCCACTGCCGATCTGCCCGAGCGGGTGGATCCGCCCCGCCGGCTCAGCTGGGTGGTGGGGCAGCTGGTGGGTGAGGCCCTCGCTCCTGTGGTGGAGCGCCTGAACGCGATGGCTGGCCTGGAGTTGTGCCTGCATGCCCTGCCGAGTCCCTACTGGGGGCAGGAGCAGGTGGTCACCGGCCTGCTCACCGGCAGCGACCTCATGGCCGGCCTGGCGGGCCGTGATCTGGGCGAGCGCCTGCTGCTGCCTTCGGTCATGCTGCGCCAGGGTGAGCCGGTTTTTCTTGATGACCTGAGCCTCGATCAGGTGCAGGAGCAGATTGCTGTGCCGATCGAGGTGGTCGGTGATGCAGCAGATCTGGTGCGGGCTTGTTGTCGAAAACCCGCTCAGATTCATTAAGCTGCGCCGGTCTTGATCTGGTTTCTGTGCGGCGCTCGCTGGCTTTTCTGTGCCTGGTCGGTTCCGCCGTGGTTCAGCTGCCGTGCGCTGCCGCCCCGGCTGCGAAGCCCCCAGGTGCGGCGGCCCAACCCTCTCCATCAGCGTCGCCTGCACCCACAGCGTCGGCTGAGCCCGCAACCCCCGCCTTGCCGCTGGCACCTCAGGTGAAGGGCAGCCGGCCCAGGGCGAACGCGTCCGTGTTACCCCCGGCAGCCACCAAATTGCTGCCTGCCGTGCAGGATTTGGCTGCCCCCAAGCCACTGGCCCTGCCCACCAAGCCAGCCGAGGTGCAGATCCGCGAGCTGCGCCCGATCGGCCTGCTGGAAGCCGAAAACCTGGCCGAGGTCAACAACCCCAACCTCAAGCTGATCGCCACCCAGGTCGATCAGGCCCAGAGCAACCTGCGGGCCCAGATTGCCCTCTGGTATCCCACCCTCAACATCTCGGCCAACAACCTGCCTTCGTTCACCGGGGGTCAGCAGTTCACACAAGGGTCAATCAACCGCGCACTCAATGGCCAGAGTGCGACCAACCGCTGGTTTTATGGCGCCACGGTCCAGGCGCAGTGGGCCCTGATCAACCCCCAGCGGGTGCCGGCGATCGCGGCGGCCCGCGACAGCTTTGAGAAGGCCAAGGATAAGTACCTGATTGCCCTGCGTGAGTTGCGCCTGCAGGTCGATGTGGCCTATTTCGAACTGCAGCAGGCCGATGATTCCGTGCGCATCGGTCAGGAATCGGTGCGGGCGTCGGTGATCAGCCTGCGCGATGCCCGCGCCCGCTACCAGGCGGGAGTCGCCACCAAGCTGGAGGTGCTGCAGGCCGAAACCCAGCTGGCCCGCGACCAGCAATTGCTCACCGACTCGCTCACCGGCCAGGCCATTGCCCGCCGCACCCTGGCCTCGCTGCTGGATCTGCCCCAGTCGGTGACCCCCACGGCCAAGGATCCCGCGCGGGTGGTCGGCGCCTGGCAACCCAGCCTGCAGGAGAGCATCATCGCCGCCTTCGCCTTCCGCGAAGAGCTGGATCAGGCCCTGCTCGACATCTCCATCGCCAACAGCACGGCCAACCAGGCCCTGGGTGCGGTGCAGCCCTTTTTCAACATCTTCAACAGCCTCGTTGCCGGTCGTTATTTAGGTGCGCAGAACGTGCTGGTCGATCTGCCCGGTTCCGGCGGTTGGAACGTCGACAACAGCATCGGTCTGCAAGTCACCTGGAACATCTTTGATGGTGGCGCTGCCGCGGCCCGCTCCCGCGCCGGCAAGCAGCAGGCCCAGCAATACACCTACGAGTTCGCCAAGCGCCGCGACGACATCCGCCGCGACGTCGAAACCAGCTTCTATGAGCTCGAGAAGAACAACCGCAACCTCACCACCACCGCCCGTGAGGTGCTCTCGGCCCGTGAAGCCCTGCGCCTGGCGCGCCTCAGGCTGGAGGCCGGCGTGACCACCCAGCGCGAAGTGGTCGACAGCCAGCGCGACCTCACCCAGGCCGAGGTGCGCCACGCCAACGCCATCAGTTCCTACAACAAGCGTCTGGCCGAACTGCGCCGCCGCACCGGTCTCGATCAGATCGCGCTCTGCACACCGCCGGTGCTGCCGGCCACCAAGCCCATCGTCGACGGCGCCAGCAGGGTTCCTGTTGAGCAGCCCGCCCTGCAGCCGGCCTGTCAGGCCGCCAAGGCGGTGCTCTGAGCCGTGGGATCCCTGGGCCTGGCTGCCACCCTGAGGCTCGGCCTGTTTCAGGGCTGTCTCGGCTGCCTGGCCGTGATCTTTTCAGGGCTGCTCAACCGGGTGATGCTCACCGAGCTGGCCTTCCCAGGCCTGCTGGTGGGCGGGGCCCTGGCCTGTGAGCAATTTGTGGCGCCGGCCCGTGTGCTGTTCGGGCAGATCAGCGATGCCCATCCCTGGGGCGGTCGCCACCGGCTTCCCTACATCTGGCTGGGAAGTCTGCTGTTCTGCGGCTTTGCCGTGGCCTCGATCCCGCTGATCTTTCACGTGGCACGCCTGCTTGAGGCGGGCAGCAGCGTCGCCGTGGCCAGTGGCATTGCCGCGCTCTGCGGTCTGTTTGCGCTCTATGGCCTCTCCATCTCCCTGGCGACCACGCCCTATCTCGCCTTGGTGATCGACCGCACCAGCGAGGCCGAGCGGCCCCGCGCCGTCGGCATCATCTGGTGCATGCTCACCGTGGGCATCGTCATCGGCGCGATCGTGATCGCCATCAGCCTCAAGGGCCTCGACGGGATCACCGATCCGGCCGTGCTTGAGCCGGTGCTGCTGGCCTTCATGGCCAAGGTGGCTGCGGTGGTGCTGGCACTCACGCTCGTGGCCACCCTCGGCATGGAACGATCCCAGCAGCGCCAGAGCGCCACCACGGCAGGCCGCGACGATGCCATCACCCTTCGCCAGGCCTGGCAGCTGATCACCTGCAGCCGACAGGTGCTGGTGTTTTTCAGTTTCCTGATCTGCTTCACCCTGGGCCTGTTTCTTCAGGATCCGATCCTTGAGAGCTATGGCGCCCAGGTGTTCGGCATGCCGATTGCGGCCACGGCGTCTCTCAATGCCTTCTGGGGCATCGGCACCTTGCTGGGGCTGCTGGTCGCAGGCCTGTGGCTGGTGCCGCGTCTCGGCAAGCTCGCGGCAGCGCGGCTGGGGTGTCAGTTGATCGTGGCCACGCTTGTGCTGCTGCTGCTCTGCGGCTTCACGGCCAAGGTCGTGCTGCTCAACTGGGTGCTGCTGCTGTTTGGGCTGGCGGCCGGCATCGGCACCAACAGTGCCCTGGTGCTGATGCTCGACCTCACCCTGCCCCAGGCCGCTGGCACTTTTGTGGGTGTGTGGGGCCTGGCGCAGGCGCTGTCACGCGCTCTGGGCAAGGTGTTCGGCGGCGGCTTGCTCGATCTGGGGCGCGCCCTGCAGGAGCAGTGGGCCCTGGGTTCCGGACCCTTGCCCGCCTTCGCGCTGGTGTTGCTGGTGGAGATTGCGGTTGCGGCGTTGGCGCTTGTGTTGCTCGCCCGCCTCAACCTGCACCAATTCAGAGAAGATACGAGCCAGAGTCTCAGCAAGGTGTTGGCCCTGGAGCTTGGATGAGCGCAACGACCCTCCCCCCACCCCTGCCGGGCGAGCTCGCGGCCTTGCTCGATCAGGTTGGGGCCCGTCAGCGCAGTGACTTTGGTCACATGGCTTCAGATCTCAAGGCCGATGGCACCCTGATCACCGCCTGTGACCGCTGGAGTGATCAGACCCTCGTTGCCGGTCTTGATCGCCTCTATCCGGGTGAAGGGGTGCTCAGCGAGGAGGGGCAGCAGGCGATTCCTGCAACAGCGGCCTACTGGGTGGTGGACCCCCTCGATGGCACCACCAATTTCGCCGCGGGCATTCCCTACTGGGCCATCTCCTTGGCGCGGTTTGAGCAGGGCCGACCCGTGCTGGCAGTCCTGGATGTGCCACCGCTGCAGCAGCGCATTGTGGCGGCGGCCGGTCAAGGGGCCTGGCGCAACGGCAAACGGTTGCAGCCACCTTCGCTGCAGGTCCATCCCGCGGGGTGTGCTTCGCTGTGCAGCCGCTCCATCGGCGTGTTGCAGAAACTGCCCGACCGCCGCTTTCCCGGCAAGATCCGCATGCTCGGGGTGGCCAGCCTCAATTTGGTGAGCGTGGCAATGGGCCAGACCGTGGCGGCCCTGGAGGCCACCCCCAAGATCTGGGATCTGGCTGCGGCCTGGCTGGTGCTCACCGAGCTGGGGTGCAGTCTCCACTGGCTCAGGGAGCTGCCCGAGGCGATTGCCCCCGGCACCGATCTCGGGGCAGCCGATTTTCCGCTGTTGGCCGCAGACCAACCGAGCACACTCGCGCGCTTCCTGCCCTGGGCCGATGCCCTGCTGGCCCCCTGATAGGGGGTATGGACCTGTGGTTCAGCCAGCGTCAGTCACTGACTCAGGCGGCTGCCTGCAGAGGCGTCTGAGCTTGCCCTCTTGCGGCTGGTGGGGAGGTTGGTGCTTTGCGTGTCTTGGGCTGACGCGGCGTTGGGGCTGTGATAGGTTTATTGGTCTGCCAACCGGAAGGTTGGTGGGGGCTTGCGGAGCTTGAGGCCGAGAGGCCGACGGTGATGTAAGTTTTGGAAGTCGCTGAGAGGCGACGCCC
>VGPQ01000132.1 GCA_016882555.1 Cyanobacteria bacterium M_surface_7_m2_040 | reverse complement strand
GAACAGGGCAATCAGCTGATTGGCCGCCTGGGCCATGGCGTCATCGGGGGTGATGCTGCCATTGGTCTCGATCTCGAGGCGCAGCCGTTCACGGGCCGAGCCGCCTTCGCCCACGGCGGTTTCGTCGACGCTGTAGTTGACCCGGCGCACCGGCTTGAACACGGCATCGATCTGTAGCAGGTCGATGGCGCTGGTGTCTTCGGCGTGGCGGTCCACCGGGCGGTAGCCGATGCCGCGCTCGACATGCACCTCCATCTCGAGGCTGTGGCCCTTGGCCACGGTGGCAATCGGACGGTCGCCGTCGATCACCTGCACCTGGGAGGAGAACTGCAGGTCGGACGCTGTGACCGTGGCAGGGCCGTTGACCGTGAGCCGGCCGATCTCAAGCTCGCGGTTGCGGCTGTTGACCGCCACTTCTTTGCAGTTGAGCAGGATGTCGAGCACGTCTTCGCGCACCCCGGGCACGGTGGCGTACTCGTGGTTGACCCCGGCGATGCGCACCGCCGTGATGGCGCTGCCTTCAAGACCACCGATCAAGACCCGGCGCAGGGCGTTGCCCAGCGTGGTGGCCTGGCCACGCTCCAGCGGACCGATGAGAAACACACCGGTCTGGGAACGGTCGCTAGCGACCTGATGCTCGATGCGATCGATTTGGTACTGCAGCACGGTCGAGAGGGGCAGAGAGGGGGAACAGCGCCTGGCGGCTTGTAGGGGGTGCCGGTTCAGACCCGACGACGCTTCGAACGGCGGCAGCCGTTGTGGGGCAGGGGCGTGACATCCCGGATCAGGGTGATTTCCAGACCGGCCACCTGCAGGGCTCGGATCGCGGTCTCCCGGCCTGAACCAGGGCCACGCACCAACACTTCGATCTGGCGCATGCCTTGCTCCAGGGCCCGGCGGGCAGCAGCCTCGGCGGCTGTCTGGGCGGCAAAGGGAGTGCCCTTGCGCGCACCCTTGAAGCCGCTGGCGCCAGCTGAGCTCCAGCTGATCACTTCACCGGCGGTGTCGGTGATCGACACGATCGTGTTGTTGAAGGTGCTCTGGATGTGGGCAACGCCGTTGGGCACGTTGCGCTTGATCTTCTTGGCGCCGGATTTCTTGGCGGGCTTGGCCATGGTGGAGAGCCTGCTGCAGGCAGGAGGTGATCGGGGGAACGGAGAACGCTCTGGTGACGAGCCGAGTGCGGGAGGCAAACGAGCGCGGCAGAGCGGGATGGCGCTGGCAGAGCCTTACTTCTTCTTGCCGGCCACGGTCTTGCGGGCGCCGCGGCGGGTGCGCGCATTGGTGCGGGTGCGCTGTCCACGCACCGGCAGCCCGAGGCGGTGGCGACGACCCCGCAGACAGCCGATGTCCTGGAGGCGCTTGAGGGCCATGCCCTCCTGCCGGCGTAGGTCGCCTTCGAGGGTGAAGCCCTCGGCGGCACCGCGCAGCTTCTGCACGTCGGCGTCTGAGAGATCCTTGACGCGGGTGTCGGGATTCACGCCGGTCTTGGCGAGAATTTTCTGGGCACGCGTCAGGCCGATGCCATACACGTAGGTGAGGGCGATTTCGACCCGCTTGTCGCGAGGGATATCAACGCCGGCGATCCTTGCCACGTGGGAATTGAAGTCGAAAGGTTGAGTGATGGGCAGCCACCCAAGGGGGTGGCAGGCGTCCAGGTCAGCCCTGGCGCTGCTTGTGCTTCGGGTTGGCGCAGATCACCATCACCCGGCCGTGGCGACGAATCACCCGGCACTTGTCGCACATTTTCTTGACTGAGGCACGCACCTTCATGGGCGTTGTGCTCTCCGAATTTGCAAACCGACACCCTATCACAAGGGTCAAGATCCCCCTGGTCGCAGCAAGATCACTGCAGCAGGCTTTCGATCCGGGCAGCCACTTCGTCGACACTGCCTTCGGCGGCCACCGGTTCGAGCAGGTTCTGCTGGCGGTAATGGGCGATCAGTGGTGCGGTCTGCTGCCGGTACACCTCCAGCCTGTGCTGGATCACCGCGGTGTTGTCGTCGTCGCGGCCGCGGCTCAGCAGCCGCTGCATCAGCACACCATCGTCGAGCTCCATCAGCACCACGAGCTCGATCGGTTGGTTGAGCTCGTTGAGCAGCGCTTCCAGGGCTTCCGCCTGGGCCAGGTTGCGGGGGAACCCGTCCAGCAGCCAACCCCTGGGCCCCGGCTCGCCGCGGTTGAGGCTGGCCGCCTGTTGCTCAAGCCGGCTGCGCACGATGGCCAGCACCAGCCCATCGCTGACCAGTTCGCCGCGGGCCATCACCGCCTGGGCTTCCTGGCCCAGTGGGGTACCCGCCGCCACTTCGGCGCGCAGCAGGTCGCCGGTGGACAGGTGCAACAGCCCCTGGCGAGCCGCCAGCTGCTGGGCCTGGGTGCCCTTCCCCGCTCCAGGGGGGCCAAGGAAGAGAAGGCGTTGTTTGGTCACGGCGGGTCGGAGGGCGAGACGGGATGGTTGATGGCTGGGATGGCCTCTGACCTCAATGGGGAGAGCGTGAGGACCAGGGCTGAGGGTGCTTGGCTGAGGGCATTCAGTGCATGTCTGGAGTGCAGGCTGTGAGAGCAGGTGTTGCGTGAAGGCGTCTGGTTCCTGGCGCCGCTGATCACTGCCGCACCATGCCTTCGTAGCGCTGGGAGATCACATAGGTCTGCACCTGTTTGGCGGTGTCAATCGCCACGCCCACGAGGATCAACAGCGAGGTGGCACCCAGCCCCTGGAAGGTGCGCACCTGGGTGGCGCCCTCCACAGCCGAGGGAATGATCGCCACGGCCCCCAGGAACAGGCCCCCCAGCAGGGTGAGGCGGTTCTGCACGGCGCCCAGGTACTGGGCTGTGGCAGATCCGGGCCTGACGCCCGGCACAGCCACGCCGGTGCGCTTGAGGTTGGTGGCAATGTCGATCGGGTTGACCGTGAGCGAGGCGTAGAAGAAGCCGAACCCCAGGATCAGAGCGAAGTACACCAGGGCGTAGAGCCAGGGGGTGCTGCTGTTGGGGTTGAGCAGGCTGGCCACCTTGATCAGCCAGGGAGCACCGGTGATGTTGGCGATCGTCAGCGGCAGGAACACCACCGCCGAAGCAAAGATGATCGGCATCACGCCGCCGGCGTTGAGCTTCAGCGGCAGGTAGCTCTGGCGTGCCGCCAGCAGGTTGGCCCCACCCACCTGGCGCTTGGCGCTCACGATCGGGATGCGCCGGTTGCCCTCCTGCACAAAAATGATGCCGACGATGGTGACCAGAAACACCAGGGCCAACACCACAATGCCGCCGACGGTGCTGCGGTCGCCGCTCTGGGCCAGTTCGATGGTTGAGCCCAGGGCCTTGGGCAGGGTGGCCACGATGTTCAGGAAGATCACCAGGGATGCTCCCTGGCCGATGCCTCGCTCGGTGATCACTTCACTGATCCACATCACCACCATCGAGCCGGTGACCAGGGCCAGGGCGGTTTGCACCACAAACACCCCCTGCGGGATGTCGGCGGAGGCGTACTGGCGCAGGATCAGGGCAAACACCGTGCTCTGCAGCACACCCCAGCCCAGGGCCACGTAGCGGGTGATCTGGGCGATCTTGCGCCGGCCGGCCTCGCCCTCGTTCTTTTGCAGCTCTTCGAGCTGGGGCAGGGCAGCCGTCAACAGCTGAATGATGATCGAGGCATTGATGAACGGCAGGATCCCCAGCCCAAACACACCCACGGTGGAGATGCCGCCGCCGGTGAAGATGTCGAGAAAGCCGATCAGCTGGCCGCCGCGCTGCAGGAAATCCTGAAAGGCCACCCTGTCGATGCCGGGCATCGGGATGTAGATCCCCAGGCGCACCAGCAGCAGCAGCCCCAGGGTCGTGATCACCCGCTCGCGCAGCCCCTTCGACTGGAACAGCTGGCTGAAGATTTCCCCGGCGCTGGGGTTGCGTCCCCGGCTGACAAGCATGGTGTTCGGCGGTGAGGGGGTGGGCTGGAGTGTGGAGGATTCTGCCTCCGGGCGTTTTGCGACCGTCCGTTGCAGGGAGCGCGACTCGCAAAAAACCGCTTGCCGGTTTGGGCCACCAGCAAGCGGTTACGACCTTAGGTCGGCGGCTGAGCGGCAGCTCAGTCGGTGACTTCGCAGCTGCCGCCAGCGGCTTCGATCTTGGTGCGGGCAGTGCCGGTAAAGGCGGCGGCCTGCACCGTCAGCTTCACGTTCAGATCGCCGTTGCCGAGGATCTTGAGCGGGTGCTTGGGGCTGGTAACGATGCCGGCCTTGACCAGCGAGTCGAGATTCACGGTGCTGCCGGCCTTGAGCTCGGCGAGCTTGGCCACGTTCACCACCGTGAAGTGCTTGGGGTTCACCAGGGGGAAGTGCTTGAGCTTGGGCACCCGGCGGTAGAGCGGCATCTGGCCGCCCTCGAAGCCGGGGCGGGTGGGACGGCCCGAGCGCGACTTCTGACCGCGCATGCCGAAACCGCAGCTGGCGCCCTGGCCGGCGGCAATGCCACGACCCTTGCGCAACTTGCGGCGCCGGGCGCCGGGATTGGCCTTGAGGCTCTGGAGATTCATCGACATGGTTCAGGACCTCAGGAGTAGATCTGCTCGAGGGAGATGCCCCGCTCCTTGGCGGTCTCCTTGTGGGTGCGCAGGGCAGCCAGGGCTTCCATGGCGGCACGGGCGTTGTTCAGGGGCGTCTTGGAGCCCAGGCGCTTGGCCAGCACGTTCTTGATGCCGGCCAACTCCAGCACGGTGCGGATCGAGCCGCCCGCAATCACACCCGTACCAGGGGCGGCGGGACGGATCAGCACGCTGGCGGCGCCGTCGCGGCCATTGCTGAGGGTGGGGATCGAGTTATGGCGGGTGAGGGGCACCTTGACCAGGTGCTTCTTGCCGTCGGCCACGCCCTTGCGCACGGCCCCGATCACATCGCCGGCCTTGCCGACGCCCACGCCCACCTGGCCCCGCTCGTTGCCGACGATGACGATGGCCCGGAAGCTCATCTTCTTGCCGCCCTTCACGGTCTTGGAGACGCGGCGGATCTGCACCACCCGCTCCTGCCATTCGGAATCGCGCTCCTGGCCCCCGCGGCGGTTGTCACGGCCGCGGCCCCCGCCGCGGCGATCGCCGCCGCGGCCTT
>VGPQ01000131.1 GCA_016882555.1 Cyanobacteria bacterium M_surface_7_m2_040 | reverse complement strand
GAGCTGCTGACCTGCGAGCCCGCCACCGAGCTGCCGATGGCCCAGCGCTACTTCCTGATCTAGGGCGCCAACAGGCACCTGCTGAACCTTCATTGGTGATTTCGTAGCAACCACCACCAGAACCAGCCCCCTCCGCTGAGCAGGATCAGCCCCAGCAGCGAGGTCCGCAGCGATGTTCACCGCCTACCGGCCGAATCGCGGCTACGACGAATATTTTGAGGCGCCCGACGCACCCCGGCAGGCCCTGCAGCCCTTGCTCTCCTCCCTGGGCAAGCTGGGCCTCGAGGAGCTCAACCGCAACCACGCCGCCGCCGGCGTGCTGCTCAAGCGGCTGGGCGCCACCTTCCGGCTCAACGATTCAGGCAACCAAGGCGTCGAGCGAATCCTGCCCTTCGACCCGCTGCCACGGCTGATCAGCCAGGGCGACTGGCAGCGGCTGGAGGCGGGCCTGATCCAGCGGCTGGAGGCGATCGACCTGTTTCTGGCGGATGTGTACGGCCAGCAGCGGATCCTGGCCGATGGGGTCATCCCCCGAGACGACGTGCTCAGCTCCCAGGGGTGGCGGCCGCAGATGCAGGGGTTCAAGCCACCATTGGGCAGGTGGTGCCACATCTCGGGCCTGGATCTGGTGCGTGATGGGCTGGGCACCTGGCGCGTGCTCGAAGACAACCTGCGCTGCCCCTCGGGGGTGGCCTATTTCCTCGAGAACCGGCGGGTGATGAAGCGCATGTTCCCCAGCCTGTTTGCGGGGCGCACGGTGCAGCCGATCGACGATTACCCCTCCCATCTGCTGGAGACCCTGCGCGATCTGGCCCCCTGGACCGACACCCCCAAGGTGGTGCTGCTGACCCCCGGCGTGTTCAACAGCGCCTACTTCGAGCACAGCTACCTGGCCCAGCAGATGGGCATCCAGCTGGTCGAGGGCCGCGACCTGATCTGCCACGACCAGCGCGTGTGGATGCGTAGCACCGCCGGGCTCGAGCCGGTCGATGTGATCTACCGCCGCATCGATGATGACTTCCTCGATCCGGCCGTGTTCCGCAGCGACTCGATGCTGGGGGTGCGCGGCCTGATGGAGGTCTATGCCGCCGGCCGGGTGGCCATCGCCAACGCCCCCGGCACCGGCGTTGCCGACGACAAGCTGATCTACGCCTACCTGCCCGAGATGATCCGCTACTACCTGGATCAGGAGCCGATCATCGAAAACGTGCCCACCTACCTGTGCTCAAGGCCCAGCGATCAGGCCTATGTGCTCGAGCACCTGGGCGCACTGGTGGTCAAGGCGGTGGCCGAAGCGGGTGGCTACGGCATGTTGATCGGTCCCCATGCCAGCGCCGCAGAGATCGCCGACTTCGCCGAGAAGATCAAGGCCAATCCCCGCAACTACATCGCCCAACCCACCCTGGAGCTCTCCACGGTGCCGTCGCTGAGCGAGGGCGAGCTGTTCCCCTGCCACGTCGATCTGCGGCCCTACGTGCTGCGCGGCAAGAGCGCCTGGGTGAGCCCCGGCGGTCTCACCCGGGTGGCCCTGCGGCGGGGATCGCTGGTGGTCAACTCCTCCCAGGGGGGCGGCTGCAAGGACACCTGGATCGTCGACGAAATCCCATGCTGAGCCGCGTCGCCGATTCGCTCTATTGGATCAACCGCTACGTGGAGCGGGCCGAGAACCTCTCGCGCTTCGTTGAGGTGAGTGAAGCGATGGCCCTCGACTGCCCGCCGGGAAGTGCCGAACCCTGGCTGCCGCTGATCGATGCCAGCGGCGATCGTGAGCTGTTCGATGCGCTGTATCCAAGCGGCAGTCCCGACGACGTGGTGCAGTTTCTGGTCAAGGCTGCTGACAACCCCAACAGCATCGTCAACTGCATCGCCATTGCCCGCGAGAACGCCCGCCAGATCCGCGAGGTGATCACCACCGAGATGTGGGAGCAGATCAATGGCATGTACTGGACCCTCCAGGACGACAACGACGGCTTCTGGGACCTGCCGCCACAGGAGCAGCTGCGCGAGATCCGCCGCTCATGCCAGCTCTTCTACGGGATCACCGATGCCACCTTGAGCCGCGATCTGTCGTGGCAGTTCAGCCGTCTGGGCCGCCTGATCGAGCGGGCCGACAAAACCACCCGCATCCTCGATGTCAAATATTTCCTGCTGCTGCCCTCCCCCGATGAGGTGGGCGGGGTGCTCGATGAGCTGCAGTGGATCTCGCTGCTGCGCAGCGCCGGGGCCTACCAGATGTTCAGGCAAGCACGCCAGCAGGCGATCGAACCCAAGGCGGTGGCGGCCTTTCTGCTGCTCAATCCGATCTTCCCCCGCTCGGTGCGCTACTGCCTGGAGCGCATCAATGAAACCCTGGGCATCCTGCGCGGCAGCGCCGTTCCCGGTGAACCGGATGATCTCGAGTGCCTGGCCGGTCTGACCCTGGCCCGCTGGAGCTACACCCGCATCGACGACCTGATCGCCGGCGGGCTGCATGAATCCATCGATGCGCTGCAAAGTGACCTCAACCGGCTTCACAGCCTGATCGAAGAGCGATACTTCGTGGCCAGCAATGCGGAACCCCTCGACACGCACCCGGCATGCGCGCTCGCGTAACCCACTCCTTCACCTACCGCTACACCGCTCCGGTGCTGTTGGGCCCCCACCGCTTCTGCCTGAAGCCGCGGGGGCATGGCTTTCAGAACCTGCTCGCGTTCAAATTGGAGATCAGCCCGGAGCCTTCCCGGCTGTATCCGCTGCTGGCCGCCAGTGGTGATGAAATCCTGCGGGGCCGTTTCACGGGTGCCACTGAGCTGTTCACGGCGCGGGCCATCAGCGAGGTGGAAACCCAGGCCGCTCCCTTGCTGCAGGCCTGCCTCGAAGACAACGAACCGCAGTTGCCCTACCCGGTGGGCCGGCTCAACGGTGATCTGATGGGGGCGCTCGAGGGTTGGCTGCCCAACGGTCAGCACGATCCGGCCGCAGTGGATGTGGCCCAGGAAGCACTGATGGGCAGCGACCAACGGGCGCTGATGTTTCTGCAGCAGTTGGTGGAGATCATTCAGGACCGGGTCAAGTACACCCAGCGCCACATCGGCCCTGCCTGGCCGGCCGGGCGCACGCTCAAGGAGCGGGTGGGCTCGTGCCGCGACCTGGCGATGCTGATGGTCGAGGCCTGCCGCTGCGTGGGCCTGCCGGCGCGGTTTGTCAGCGGGTATCACCTGGTGGACCCCAAGCCGGAGCGCTACGACCTGCACGCCTGGGCTGAGGTGTATCTGCCGGGGGCTGGCTGGCGCGGCTTTGACCCCAGTGGCATGGGCATCATCGACGACCGCTACATCACCCTGGCAACCTCATCCAAACCCGACCTCACCGCCGCCATCACCGGCAGTTTTTCAGGCCCGCCTGGGGTCGAAAGCAGCCTGGCCTGGAGCATCGAAGCCGAGGTGCTGGAAGCCTGCGCAGCTTGAAAACGGCAGCTAGGTTGAGCCCAACGCGGGTGGGGCACAACCGTCGTGCAGCATCACGGGTGTCAAAGCCAGGCTGCCCTGCTGGATCTGCTTGACGGCCTGCGCAGCGACAACCGCCCCTGCGGGCTACTGATCTGCACCTTCCGCAACATGCGCAAGGTGGAGGCGATCCATGGCAGCCGCGAGGCCGAGCGCCTGATCGCCAGCGGCGAGGCGCGCCTGCTCGCGGCCTGTCCGCCGGGAACATCAATCCTCCGCCTGCAGCACGACGAACTGGCGGTCGTCGTGCCCGACACGCGCACCAGCGCCGAACTGCTCGACCTGGGGGAACGCTGCACCAACCACTGCCGAGCCGTGGAACAGGGGGCGGCCTCGAACCCGCTGTTGCTCACGGTCAGCATCGGCGCCGCCCTGGCTGGCGTCTCAGCCGAATCAAGCAGCATCGACCTGCTCAACCAGGCCCTTCTGGCGCAACTGGAGGCAGACAAGCAGCCCGGCAGCCACCTGGTGCTGGCGCCAACCCAGATTCAGCAGCTGGAAGCAGCCCAGTACCAACTGGAGAGCGAGCTGCATCTGGCCCTCGAGCGCCATGAGCTCACGACCTTCCTGCAACCGATCGTGGACCTCAACAGCGGCGACCCGATCGGCTTTGAATGCCTGGCGCGATGGCCCATGGCCACAGGAGAACTGGCTCCCCCGGCCAGCTTCATGGCTGCGGCCAACAAAAGCGGTATCACCGCCGAAATCGATCTGCAGGTGCTGCGCAGAGCCCTGGAAGCGGCACCGCAACTGGCGGACGCGGCGGGGGAGCGGCATCCGCTGATTCTCTCGGCCAATCTCTCGGGTCAGTTGGTTGAAAATCCGCGCCGGGTGCTGGAGCTGCTGGAGCTGATCCGAGCCCATCCGCTACCGATGGGTGTGCAATTGCAACTGGAACTGCTGGAGGAATCCTTCAAGAACGCCGCCTACGAACTGGATGCCTTGCTCGACTGGTTGGCGGAGCAGAACTTGCTGATCGCGATTGACGACTTCGGCACGGGCTATTCCTCCCTCAGCCGCCTTCATGATCTGAGCATCAACACGATCAAGATCGATCGCAGCTTTGTGCAACGCCTCAACGCGCCCCAGAAATCAAGCAACCACCTGCTGCAAACCCTGGTAGCCATCGCCCATGACCTGCAGATCAACCTCACGGCCGAAGGGGTCGAAACCGACGAACAGCGGCGATGGCTGATGAGCCGCGGCGTCAGCCACGGTCAGGGGCACCTGTTCAGTAAACCCCTGAGCCTTGCGGGCGCGATTGACTACCTCAACAGACCACAGCGCGCAGGCGTGTAGCGATCACCAATTGAGCCCGTGCAGCTTGGGCAGCGGCGCGGTCTTGAAGGTGGTGGCAAACAGGCGGGGAATGCGGCGGCTGTTGTAGACGCGGAATTCCCGCACCACCGAGGCACCCTCTTCGCGCACGGCCTGATTGAGCACCACCGAACCATCGGGATCCGAGACCGAACGGTGAAAGGTGCCCGGCGGAATGCGCAGGATGTCGCCGCCGGTTTCCAGGCGAACAATGTGATACGGATAATTCCAGCCGAAATTCACCAGATAAAAGGTGCGGCCCCCATGCAGGGCCAGCAGGTTGTCTTCCTGGTGCGGGTGCAGGTAGAAC
>VGPQ01000130.1 GCA_016882555.1 Cyanobacteria bacterium M_surface_7_m2_040 | reverse complement strand
AGCCAGCTCCTCACAAAAACAGCTGAACTAAACCACACGTCCCTGAAAATTGCTGGCCGAAATTTGAAGGAAACGTCAGACGCCAATGAACGTCACAATCCCTCCAGCACGATGAAGACTAAAGCAGCAGGAAAAAGCGACGGAAAATGTTAAGCATTCAAACAAATAGAATCGGCAACCCGGCGAGAGCGCAAAATTTTTTTTGAATTGCCAAATAGACGATGACATCAGATTCCAAATCTTCCAAATCAGCGTTAATAAGTCGTCGCGCAGTTCTTGCTCTACCTGGCTCAGCCGGAGCCACTGTTGCATTGGCGCCAGTCACGGGTGCCCGTGCTCGCACATCGGCTTCAGGCCAACAACGCGCTGCACGTAGCGGTGATCTCATCTACAGCGCCGAAGCCGCTGGAATCGTTGTTCTTGAGCAAGCCAAGCTGGCACTTGCCGATCATTCCTTTGCTGTGGGCGGGGCAATAATCTAAAACAGTACCGGCAGAATTGTGCACCAATTACACAATACCGTCTATCAACGACTGCCCAACAACCAAACAGCGTTGAGCGGGCAGTGGTTTGTGCTCGACCCTACCAACCATGGCGAACGTCAGCTGGTCTCTTGGTACTACGAGAATGCGAGCAGCCTGAAGCTTCCCAAGCCTTCTGAACTGACCATCGTGACGTCGCTCGATCCTTGTGCTCAATGTGCAGGATCACTGTTAGCGTCTGGATTTAATGTCGGGGTCGTCGCTTTCGACTATCCAACGGGAATCAATTACACCTTTGACTCTAGCTATCCAGATCTCCCCATCAATCTGCGCAAACAAGCCCAGCGCACATTCACTTATTGCGCGATCCAAGGCGTCAGACCACGCGGTGGTCCAGCAACCGGTCCTGTATTCGCCAGCTCGTCTTTATCGAAATCTACTGCAGATCAATGCTCTCAGGTTTTCCTAGAAAGCAGCAAGCTTGTCGAAGCTAATCGCAAAGTCTTGGGGCTACCGCCCTCTGCATTGCTGGATCCAGCAACCCTACCCGCCAATTCCAAGCTCAGAAAAGCACTTTCAGAAGCATCACCACTGGCGTTTACATTACGACTCTCAGATTTCCGCAAGCCAAATATTGAGCTCAGGCTTTTACTTAGCAACTTAGTTGCATCCACGCCAAAGGCAAGCAATGCTGTCGCTTACGTTGACCCTTACGGCAATCTCATCTCCGCATTTCCAGACCGTTTTGATGTCAGCCCGATTGCAACGGCTCTCATGAATCTTGTGCAGTCGTATTTCCGAACACGCTTCATGCTAATGGGAGATTTGGATAGTAACGAATATGCTAAGAAGTATTTAACCACACCAAAGTACGGCACGTTGGTTTTTCTAAGAGCGCTAGATCCCGATGCCGCTACCTCGGTAAAGGATATCGGCATTTACGATCTGTCCATTGAAGGCGAAGCCTACGAACCGCAAACAGGTAACTGGCAGTATTACCTTCCACCAACATCTGGCTCCGAGGAGGAATTCCTAGGCTTAATCAAGCAAATGAAATCAGCTGACGGGGCAGACCCCAAGCGAGTCAAGCTCTAAGGGTACTTCATATTTCACCTGAAAGCCAACAAAATCCTAATCAACTCAAAATTTTACTCCGTACAACGATTTGCATTTGCCAAGCCGATAAATCAACCTTCTGCGCTACAAGTAGCAGCTCACACAAAACCCATAAAACCATCGACAACTAGCTGGCCATGCTTTGCATAAACTTTTTACAAAGAATCAGGGGAATGGCAGACATCGTGCTCTTGGACTGAAGGCAGCGCTGCTGAAAAGCCCGAGCAACCAACGCCGATCCAGCCGCTGAGCGGATATGGACGTGGGCGGCCGCGATGCCGGGTTTCGGCGTTACCTCAACGGCTGGCTCAGCCGTGAGATCTCGCTGGGACGCATCCAGGAGCTGTTCAATTACTGGATCCTGCTGAAAAGCTCACCCAGTCGGCGGCGTTGAGCAGGGGGAATAGGCCGTCTTCCTGCTGCACGGCCTCCAGCCACCCCTCTGGCAGGGGTGTGTTGTTGTTGATGGCATCCATCAGGCGCCAGAAGCGATCGAGATGGCGCTCGATGCGCTCTTTGGCCAGATCGGTGGTGGTGCCGGCCCGCAGGATGAAGCTCCAATCCGAACTCTGGGCGAGCAGCAGCTCGCGGCCGGCCTGGGTCAGCAGGTCGCGCTGCTGGGCGCTGCCGACGCCGCGGTTGACCCGGCGCACCATTGCCGCCGAGGCCCGTTGCCACTCGATCACCACCCAGGCGTTGCTGTCGTTGAGCCAGTAGTCGTGGTAGCCGCCCTGGCCCCAGCTGCTGGGGGAGGGGCGACACACCTGCAGCGGCTGGTCATCGGCCAGAACGCCACGCAGGTGCACAAAACGGATGCCGCTGGCCGGACCCTGGCGGAACAGCTCCGCCAGAAACGCCGGCCCCTCGTACCACCAGTGCCCAAACAGCTCGGCGTCAAACGGTGCCACCAGCAGCGGCGAGCGCTCCATCACGGTCGTGAGCTGCTGCAATTCGGCGGCGCGGCCTTTGAGGTAATCGCTGGCATCGACGATCACCTGGGCGCGGGCCGCCTGCGGGTCGTAGGGCAACTTCTGGTCGAGTGCGGCCGACTGGGCCGTGACGCGATGCAGCTTGAGGCCCAGGGGACGGCGGGTGCTGATGCCGGCGGCGGCCAGCTCGGCCTCCGGCAGATCCCAGCCCAGATCGCGATGAAACTCGCGGTAACAGCCATGACCTGGATACCCGTCGCGGGCGCTCCACACCGGCAGGGTGGAGGTGCTGTCACGGCCGAAGAAGGCCACACCCCCGGGCGAACAGATGGGGGCATAGACCCCGTAGCGCGGCCGCGGCAACCCATGCAGCAGGCCATGGCCATCGAGCACCGAATAGCGCAGACCGGCGCGGATCAGTTGCTGATCGAGCTGTTCGTAGTAGGCGCATTCGGGCAGCCAGATGCCCAGAGGGCGTTCGCCCAGCAGGCGCTCGTGCTCGCGCACAGCCGTGAGCAGCTGGGCCCGCACCGCCTCGGGCGTGTGCCGCAGCAGCGGCAGATAGCCATGGGTGGCGCCGCAGGTGATCAGATCGAGCACCCCCAGCTGCCGCAGCTGCCGGAAGCGCGGGATCAGCTGACCCTCGCAGCTGCGCCATTGCGCCAGGGTGAGCTGAAGTTGGCCGGCCAGATCGGTGGCGGCCCCGCGCAGATCCGCAGGTGCCTGGGGCAGGAGCTCCAAACGCCGCTGCAACCAGGGCTCAAAGCCGGCGTTGAGGTGGCGGTCGCTGAGCAGGGTCAGCAAGGTGGGGGAAAGGCCCAGGGTGAGCCGCGGGGCCTGGGCGGGGTCGGCGGCGGCGGCCTCGAGCACCGCCAGCAGGGGCAGATAGCACTCCTGCAGGGCCTGGAAGTACCAGTCTTCCTCGAGCGAACCCGGTTCGGCCGAGCGCACGTAAGGAAGGTGCGCATGCAAGACCAAGGCCAGTTCACCCGCGGCCATGGACCCTGCGCGATCCATTCATTGTAAGGCGATCAACAAGGTCAGAACAGGCGCCAACCGAAGCGCCCCCGTAGAATGGACTTAACTCATAGTCATTCCGTTTTACGGAACCAGGGGTGCTGTCCATGGCCCGCGATCCAGGCCGCGTACTGATCTTCGACACCACGCTGCGCGACGGCGAGCAATCGCCCGGTGCCAGCCTCAACCTCGAGGAAAAACTGGCGATCGCCCAGCAGCTCGCCCGCCTGGGGGTCGACATCATCGAGGCCGGATTCCCCTTTGCCAGCAGCGGCGACTTCAATGCCGTGCAGCGCATTGCCCACGCCGTGGGCACCCCCGATGGCCCGGTGATCTGCGGCCTGGCCCGCGCCGCGGCCGGCGACATCAAGGCCTGCGCCGATGCCGTGGCCCCCGCCGCCCATCGCCGCATCCACACCTTCATCGCCACCAGCGACATTCACCTCGAGCACAAACTGCGCAAGAGCCGCGCCGAGGTGCTGGCGATCACCGCCGAGATGGTGGCCTATGCCCGCTCGCTGGTCGACGACGTCGAGTTCAGCTGCGAAGACGCCGGTCGCAGCGACCCTGAATTCATGCACCAGGTGATCGAAGCCGCGATCAAGGCCGGCGCCACCACCGTGAACATTCCCGACACGGTGGGCTACGCCACACCCGCCGAATTCGGCGCGCTGATCGCCGGCATCAATGCCCACGTGCCCAACATCGATCAGGCCGTGATCTCGGTGCACGGTCACAACGACCTGGGCCTGGCGGTGGCCAACTTCCTTGAAGCGGTCAAGAACGGTGCCCGCCAGCTCGAGTGCACGATCAACGGCATCGGCGAGCGTGCCGGCAACGCCTCACTCGAGGAGCTGGTGATGGCCCTGCACGTGCGCCGCAGCTATTTCAATCCGTTCCTGGGCCGGCCCGCTGAGAGCTCAGAGCCCCTCACCGGCGTGCGCACCGAAGAGATCACCAAGACCTCGCGGCTGGTGAGCAACCTCACCGGCATGGCCGTGCAACCCAACAAGGCGATTGTGGGGGCCAATGCCTTTGCCCACGAAAGTGGCATCCACCAGGACGGCGTGCTCAAGAACCGCCTCACCTACGAAATCATCGATGCCCGCACCGTGGGCCTGGCCGACAACCGCATCTCCCTGGGCAAACTCTCGGGCCGCAGTGCCTTCAGAGCCCGGCTCGAGGAGCTCGGCTATCAGCTCGAACGCGAGGCCCTCGATGACGCCTTTGCCCGCTTCAAGGAGCTGGCCGACCGCAAACGCGAAATCAGCGACCGCGACCTCGAGGCGATTGTCAGCGAACAGGTGCAGCAGGCCGATGAGGCCCGCTACAGCCTCAAGAGCGTGCAGGTGAGCTGCGGCACCGGACTGCTGCCCACCGCCACGATCACCCTCGCCACCGCCGACGGAGCCGAACTCACCGAAGCGGCGATCGGCACCGGCCCTGTGGATGCGGTGTGCCAGGCGCTCAACCGCCTGGCCCAGGTGCCCAATGAACTGGTGGAGTTTTCGGTGAAAAGCGTCACCGAGGGCATCGACGCCATGGGCGATGTGACGATCCGGCTGCGGGCC
>VGPQ01000129.1 GCA_016882555.1 Cyanobacteria bacterium M_surface_7_m2_040 | reverse complement strand
ACACCACCGACACCAGCCGGGTTGGTGGCACCAGCAGGGCCTCCAACTGCTCAAGCTGCACAACGCCTTGGCCATCAACCGGCAACGTGGCCAGCGTCCAACCCAGGCGCTGCAAGTGCCTGGCTGCCGCAGCCACGGCGGGATGTTCAACCGCTGAGATCACCACGCGGCCGGGAGCAGCCGCAGCGGCCGCTCCCAGCAACGCCAGGTGCACCGATTCGGTCGCCCCCGAGCAGAACAGCAGCGACGCTGCACTGGTGCCAAGCCGCTGCGCCACCCGTTGGCGCGAGCGCTCCAGCGATTCGGCGGCGGCGATCCCGAATCCGTGCAGGCTCGAGGGGTTGCCCCAGGCGTGCTGCTGGGCTTCGGCCATGGCTCGCTGGGCCGCCTGCACCAGCGGGGTCGTGGCACAGGCGTCGAGGTAAAGCGGCGGCTCAGAGGCCACGCGCAATGCGGGCACGGGTCCGGGCTTCCAGCGAATCGCTGGCCAGGGTCACCAGCTCATCGAGGGAGCTGCGCTCCAGCAGGGCCAGGGCTTGAGCGCGGGCTGCGGCACTGGGGCAGGCATCTGGACGAACGCAGCCACTGATGCACACCGTGGCGCAATCAACGGTCTGGGAGCTGACCTCGGCGCTGGGTTGGGGATCGGCAGCGGGCTCCAGCTGCTGCGGCGGAACCCCCCAGAGCTCGGGGGTCACCATGCCATCAAACACGGCCTCCGCAGGGCCGCTCATCCAGACCGAATGCTGCGGATCGCCATCCCAGGCAATCGTGAGCGGCCCGCCGGGGAGCTCGACGCAGGCCTCCTGGGCGCACAGGCCGAGGCTGTGACAGGCCACCAGGGTGGCGCAGGCACCGGTTCCACAGGCCAGGGTGGGGCCCGCACCCCGCTCCCAGACGCGCATCACCAGATGGTCGGGTGCCAGCACCTGCACAAAATGCACATTGGTCTTGGCGGGGAAGGCTGGGTGGGCTTCCAGTGCCGGCCCCAACCGTTCGAGCTCGACGGCGGCCAGATCGGTAACCGGAATCACCACATGGGGATTGCCCATCCCGACAGCGGCGACCGACAGCTCTTCGCCGTCGATGTTCAAGGTCCCCTGGGGGAGACCGGCCTCCCCGCAGCTGAGGGTGGTGGGCACGGTCTCTGAACGCAGGAACGGCGCCCCCATGTCGACGCGGATGGTGCCGTCGTCGCGCAGTTGCGGCACGATCAGCCCCGCGAGGGTTTCGACGCGCCACTGGCGCCCCGGACCATCACCGTCGCTGTCGGCCAGAAAGCGGGCCAGGCAGCGGATGCCATTGCCGCACATTTCGGGCTCGCTGCCGTCGGCGTTGAAGATGCGCATCCGCACCTCGGCCTCGGCCTGGGGCGGCAGGGCGACGATCACCCCGTCTCCACCCACACCGAAGCGGCGGTCGCAGAGGCTGCGGATGCGCTCAGGGGTGAGCGCGGCGGCGGCATCGGCGGCAGGTCCAGGCTGGCGCGCATCCACCATCAGGAAGTCATTGCCCAGTCCTTGATATTTGCTGAAATGGAGCACGTGTCAGGGCGGCTGAGCTCAGCCTCTGATCCTATGAACTGCGCCCCATGAACAGCACACCATGAACAGCGCTTTCGACCGCCGGGCCCCCGCGCTCGACACCACCCAGCCGGGCATCCGTCACGTTCAGGACCTGATCCGCCACAACACAGGCGTGCGCGTGATGCTGCTCAACGGCCAGGAACTGGAAGGCGTGCTGCGCTGGCAAGACCTGCGCTACCTGGCACTCAGCCCTGGCGAGGAGCAACCGATCACCCTCATCAACCGTGAGGCGGTGGCGCTGATCCGCACCCTGCTGTGACACCCCTGTGGCACGATCGGCACTCCCGCCCCCGGTAGCCCAGGGCTGCCCCAGTGTCGTTGCCTGAGCCGCAGCAGTCCTCACCGCGCTACCAACCCCAGGAGCTCGAGCAGCGCTGGCAGCGCCGCTGGTCAGAAGCGTCGCAGAGCAGCCCGCCCGCCAACGACAACGGCCGGCCCTTCTATGCCCTGTCGATGTTTCCCTACCCCTCGGGAAACCTGCACATGGGCCATGTGCGCAACTATGTGATCACCGACGTGATTGCCCGTGCCGCCCGCATGCGCGGTCATGCAGTGATCCAGCCGATGGGTTGGGACGCGTTTGGCCTGCCGGCTGAGAACGCAGCCATTGAACGCGGCGTTGAGCCCGGTCCCTGGACCGATCAGAACATCGCCAGCATGCGCGAACAGCTGAAGCGCCTGGGACTGTCGATCGACTGGGAGCGCGAGGTCACCACCTGCCACAGCGATTACTACCGCTGGACCCAGTGGCTGTTTCTGCAGTTTCTCGAGGCCGGCCTGGCTTATCAGAAAGACGCCACGGTCAACTGGGACCCGATCGATCAGACCGTGCTCGCCAATGAGCAGGTCGATGCCGACGGACGCAGCTGGCGCTCGGGCGCTGTGGTCGAGAAGCGCAAGTTGCGCCAGTGGTTTCTGAAGATCACGGCCTATGCAGACCAGCTGCTCGATGACCTCGAGACCCTCGATGGCTGGCCTGAGCGGGTGCGCACGATGCAGGCCAACTGGATCGGCCGCAGCAGCGGAGCCGAGCTCAGTTTTCCCGTGGTCGCGGCCGATGGCTCAGCGACCGCTGAAACGATCACGGTGTTCACCACCCGCCCCGACACCATCTGTGGCGCCAGTTATCTGGTGCTGGCCCCCGAGCATCCGCTGGTCGCCAGCCTCACCAGTGCTGACCAGCAACTGGCGGTGGAGGCCTTTGCCGATCTGGTCAGCCGCCAGAGCGAACAGGAGCGCACCGCCGACGACAAGCCCAAACGCGGGGTGGCGATCGGCGCCCAGGTGCGAAACCCAGCCACCGGGGCGCTGATCCCCATCTGGATCGCCGACTACGTGCTGGTCGACTACGGCAGCGGCGCCGTGATGGGCGTGCCGGCGCACGACCAGCGCGATTTTGTGTTCGCCCGGCAGTACGAGCTGCCGGTCCAGCAGGTGATCGTGCCGGAAGGCAGCGATGAGCACGCCTTTGAAGGAGGAGCCTTCACCGGTGCTGGCGTGCTGATCCACTCGGGGCGCTTTGACGGGCTCACCTCCACTGAAGCCAAAGCAGCCGTGATTGCAGCGGCCGAGGCTGAAGGATGGGGCTGCGGTCGGGTGCAATTCCGCCTGCGCGACTGGTTGATCTCCAGGCAGCGCTACTGGGGGTGCCCGATTCCGGTGATCCATTGCGAGCGCTGTGGCGTGGTGCCTGTGCCAAGCGAGCAGCTGCCGGTGAAACTGCCCACCGATGTGAGCTTCAGCGGCAAGGGCGGTTCGCCCCTGGCCCAGCTGGAGAGCTGGTGGCGCGTCGCCTGTCCCTGCTGCGGCACGCCGGCGCGGCGCGAGACCGACACCATGGACACCTTCATGTGCTCCAGCTGGTATTACCTGCGCTACGCCGATCCCCACAACACCCGCCTGCCGTTTGCGCAGGAGGCGGCCGACCGCTGGCTGCCGGTGGATCAGTACGTGGGCGGCATCGAGCACGCGATCCTGCACCTGCTGTATTCGCGCTTCTTCACCAAGGCGCTGCGCGACAGGGGCCTGCTGAGTTTCAGCGAACCCTTCGCCAGGCTGCTCACCCAGGGCATGGTGCAGGGCATCACCTACAAGAACCCCCACAGCGGCAAATACATCCCGCCCGCTGAGGTGAGCGATCCCAGCGACCCCAGGGATCCAACGACGGGTGAGGTGCTCGAGACGTTTTACGAAAAAATGTCGAAGTCGAAGCACAACGGCGTCGATCCATCCGTAGTGATCAGCCGTTACGGCGCCGACACGGCCCGCATGTTCATCCTGTTCAAGGCGCCACCCGAGAAAGACCTGGAGTGGGACGACGCCGATGTGGAGGGCCAGTTCCGCTTTCTGCAACGGCTGTGGCGGCAGGTCGATGCCGCCGTGGAGCGCGGCCTCAGCCTTGCTGCCCTGAGCGGATCCAAGGCCGTGGCTGCGGCCACCACCGCAGCCCTGTCCAGCCTCGACAGCCTGCACGACGGTGAGCGGGCGTTGCGGCGGGCCGTTCACACCGCCATCAGCGCCATCAGCGAGGACCTGCAGGATCCCTACCAGTTCAACACCGCCGTGGCCGAGCTGATGAAGCTGAGCAATGCCATGGCGGCAGAGCTCGACGGCTGCCGCGAGACCGTGGCGCAGGAAGCCCTGGCCGCACTGCTGGTGCTGCTGGCTCCCTTCGCTCCGCATCTGGCGGCCGAGCTGTGGCAACGGCTCGGGGGGCAGGGTGATGTGCACGCCCAGGGCTGGCCCAGCGTCGATGCCCGTGCCCTGGTGCGCGACACGGTGCCCCTGGTAATTCAGATCAAGGGCAAGGTGCGGGGCAGCCTCGAGGTGCCGGCCGATGCCGACAAGGCCACCCTGGAGCAGTTAGCCCTCGCCAGCGACGTTGCCGCCAAGTGGCTGGAGGGCAAACCTCCCAGTCGGGTGATCGTGGTGCCCGGCAAGCTCGTCAATCTGGTGCCCTGAGGCGCCGAAAGGTCAGGTTGATCCGCGGGTTGTGCACCCGCCGACGCTTAGGCAACCCATGCAGCCAGTGCGACTGGGTGGGGGGATCCATCAGCAGCAGATCGCCGTGGCCCAGCTCCAGGCTCAACGGCGCTGAGCCTGCCGCCAGGGATGAGCGTGACTTGGGCTTGAAGCGCAGTGTGCGCGAGGCGCCCAGGCTGATCGACGCGATCGTGGCCTGCGGATCCAGGTCCGGTTCGTCATCGGCGTGACAGCCCATGGCATCGCCACCGTCGCGGTAAAGGTTGAGCAGCAACGAATTGAGCGGGTGCCCGCAGAGCCTGGCGAGTTGCTCTCGCAGAGCATCGAGTTCGGGCAGCCAGGGATCGGGTGTCTGCTCCAGACCGCTGTAGCGGTAGCGGTACCCGGGATCGGCCATCCAGCAGGTCAGACGCGGCAGCGGATGGCGGCGCCCAAACACCTGAATGCTCTCCTGCCGCCAGCGGATGTGCTGCAACAGCTGCTCCAGCAGGGCATCGGCAGAACGCAGCCAGGCAGCCTGATGGCGAAGGCAGAGCCCTGGACGCAAC
>VGPQ01000128.1 GCA_016882555.1 Cyanobacteria bacterium M_surface_7_m2_040 | reverse complement strand
CGTTGGGCGCGGTGCGGCCCGAGTTGCAGGCGGATCCTGGCGCTCCTTTTGAGCTGCGCGAGCTGCGCCATCCGCTGCTGCTGTGGCAGCAGCGCCAGGGTGGCGGGGCGCCAGTGGTGCCGGTGAGCATCAACGTTGCGAGCAGCTTGCGGGTGGTGGCGATCACCGGCCCAAACACCGGCGGCAAGACCGTCACCCTCAAGAGCCTGGGGCTGGCGGCACTGATGGCCCGCGCCGGCCTCTGGCTGCCCTGCAGCGGCAGCCCGCGGCTGCCCTGGTGCGCTCTGGTGCTCGCCGACATCGGTGATGAGCAGTCGCTGCAGCAGAACCTGTCGACGTTCAGCGGTCACATCCGCCGCATCGCCCGGATTCTTGAGGCTCTGGCCCAACCGTTGGCCGGGGCTGCCCTGGTGCTGCTCGATGAGGTGGGTGCCGGCACCGATCCGCAGGAGGGATCGGCGCTGGCGGCAGCCTTGCTGCGCCACCTGGCCGATAGCGCCCGGCTCACCGTGGCCACCACCCATTTCGGTGAGCTCAAGGCGCTCAAATACAGCGATCCGCGCTTTGAGAACGCCTCGGTGGGCTTTGACGCCGAGACACTGGCGCCCACCTACCGCCTGCAGTGGGGGATCCCCGGCCGCAGCAATGCCCTGGCGATTGCGCGCCGGCTGGGGTTGCGTGAGCCGGTGCTGCAGCAGGCCGAAGCCCTGCTCGCCCCCTTGGGCCAGGGGGATGTGAACGCGGTGATCGCCGGCCTTGAGGATGAGCGGCAGCGGCAGCAGGAGGCTGCCGAAGAGGCGGCCGCCCTGCTGGCCCGCACCGAATTGCTGCACGAGGAGCTGCTGTTGCGCTGGGAGCAGCAGCAGCTGCAGAGCGTGGAGCTGCAGGAGCAGCGCCGTCTGCAGCTCGAGCGCTCGATTCGCCAGGGGCAGAAGGAGGTGCGGCGCATCATCCGGCGCCTGCGCCAGGGCGGCTCGGCCGCCATCGCCAGCAGTGCCGAGCTGGGTGAAACCGCCCGCCGCGCCGGCCAGCGGTTGCGGCAGCTGGAGCAGCAGCACCGGCCGGCCCCCGAGCAGCGCGAGCACCGGGGCTGGATGCCCGCCGTGGGTGATCGCGTGCGGGTGCTGTCGCTGGGCAAGGCGGGCGAGGTGTTGGCCATCGCCGCCGATGGCCAGGAGCTCACCGTGCGCTGCGGCCCGATGCGCCTGAGCCTCGCTCTGGCGGGCATCGAGGGGCTCCAGGGTGAAAAGCCCGAGCCGCCGCCCCCGCCTCAGGTCACCGTGCGGGCCCCGGGGATCCACCGCGGCCGCGGCGCCGAGGTGCGCACTGAGCGCAACACCGTCGATGTGCGCGGTTTGCGGGTGCATGAGGCCGAAGCGGCGGTCGAAGAGCACCTGCGCTCGGCCAACGGTCCGGTCTGGGTGATCCACGGCATCGGCACCGGCAAGCTCAAACGCGGCCTGCGCCAGTGGCTGACCACCGTGCCCTATGTGGAGCGGGTGGCGGATGCCGAGCAGGGCGATGGCGGCCCGGGATGCAGCGTGATCTACCTGCGTTAGTCGATCGCCTAGAAGATCGGCAGATTGGGTCCGGGTGTGGGCGAGCCAGTGCTGGCGACCGGTTTCGGCAGTGCGACACCGGCTTCATCAAAGAACCGCCAGCCCTGGGCATCGATCTCCAGGTGCACCCGTTCGCCGGGGTGCAGCAGCGGGCTCGGTCCCACCCGCACCTGCAGCAGATGATCGCCGTCGGCCAGGCGGCAGGTGAGCAGCTGTTCGTTGCCCAGGGCCTCCACGTGGCACACCTCGGCGGCAAGATTGCGGTTGGTGGGCGGCGCCAGCCGCAGGCTCTCGGGCCGCAACCCGGCCGTGAGTGTGGCCGCCCCCCCCCACTGGGCCAGTGCCGCAGCGCTGCTCCCCTCGGGGCTGAAGCGGCGGCTGCCCAGTTGAACCTGCCCCTGGCCGCTCACGCTCACCGGCAGCAGGTTCATCGGTGGGCTGCCGATGAACTGGGCCACAAACAGGTTGGCGGGCCATTGGTACAGCTCCATCGGCGTGCCCAGCTGCTGCAGCCGACCGGCATTGAGCACGGCGATGCGGTGCCCCATCGTCATCGCTTCGACCTGATCGTGCGTCACGTAGAGCGTGGTGGTGCCCAGGCGCCGTTGCAGCTCCACGATCTGGGCGCGGGTGCCGGTGCGCAGCTTGGCGTCGAGGTTGCTGAGCGGTTCATCCATCAGGAACACCGCCGGTTCGCGGGCGATCGCCCGGCCCAGGGCCACCCGTTGCTTCTGGCCGCCGGAGAGCTCCTTGGGCCGCCGGGCCAGCAATGGTTCCAGTTCGAGCATGGCCGCCACCTGGGCGATGCGCCGGGCGATGCGCTCTTCGCGCTGCGACGGCAGCTGCAGGGGCTTCGGCAGACCCAGGCCGAGGCGATGCAGGTTGTCCTGCAGCTCCTGCAGGGTTGTACGGCGCTGGCTGCGGCGCAGGCCGAAACCGATGTTGTCGGCCACGCTCAGGTGCGGGTAGAGCGCATAGCTCTGAAACACCATGGCCACATCGCGCTGAGAGGGGCGCAAACGCGTCACGGCTTTGCCACCCACGGCAATCTCGCCGCTGCTCGGTTGTTCCAGCCCGGCCAGCAGGCGCAGCAGCGTGCTTTTGCCGCAACCTGAAGGTCCGACCAGCACCAAGAACTCGCCGTCGTCGATCTGCAGATCGAGGTGTTCGAGCACCGGCACCGGCCGCGATTGGTCGCCACCGCCGCTGCGCGGGGGGTAGGTCTTGCAGACCTGCTGGAAGCAAACGTCAGCCAAGGAGGCGCCCCAACGGGTCTGCGGCCGCCGCGATCCTAGGTTTCTTGATCATGCAGTTCATTGATCAGGCGCGCATCGCGGTCCATGCCGGTCGCGGTGGCGATGGCATCGTCGCGTTTCGGCGCGAGAAGTATGTGCCTGCGGGCGGTCCCTCCGGTGGCGACGGTGGCCGCGGCGGCGATGTGCTGCTGCGGGCCGACGCCAACCTGCAGACCTTGCTCGACTTCAAGTACAAGCGCCAGTTCGTCGCCCCCGATGGCCGCCGCGGCGGCCCCAACCGCGCCACCGGAGCGAGTGGGGATCACCTGATCATCAAGGTGCCCTGCGGCACCGAGGTGCGCGATGCCCGCACCGGCATCCTGCTGGGTGACCTCACCGACGCCGGCCAGGAGTTGCCCGTGGCCTTCGGTGGCCGCGGTGGGCTGGGCAATGCCCACTACCTCAGCAACCGCAACCGGGCCCCCGAAAAGTGCACCGAAGGGCGCGAGGGCGAGGCCTGGTTGCTGCAGCTGGAGCTCAAGCTGTTGGCCGAGGTCGGCATCATCGGCCTGCCGAATGCCGGCAAAAGCACTCTGATCGCCGTGCTCTCGGCCGCCAGGCCGAAGATCGCCGATTACCCATTCACCACCCTGGTGCCCAATCTCGGGGTGGTGCGGCGGCCCAGCGGCGATGGCACCGTCTTTGCCGACATTCCTGGATTGATCGCAGGGGCATCCCAGGGCGCCGGCCTCGGCCACGATTTTCTGCGTCACATCGAGCGCACCCGGCTGCTCATCCATCTGCTGGATGCCGGCAGTGAAACGCTGCTCGCCGACTATGGCGTGGTGGAAGGGGAGCTCAGGGCCTACGGCCATGAGCTTGATCAGCGTCCACGGTTGGTCGCGCTCAACAAGATTGAGCTGCTGGAGCCTGAAGCGCTCAAGGCCCAGGCCCAGCAGCTGTCAAACCTCAGTGGCCGTGAGGTGCTGTTGATCTCAGCCGCGGCTGCCCAGGGCCTGGAGACCCTGCTGGCAGCCGTCTGGCGTGAGCTGGGGATTCAGTCGTCGTAGACGAGGCACTCAGGTGCGTCAGGGTTTAGATCGCAGAACACCTCCATCGGGGTCGGGTCATGGTTGTCGCCGGGGTGGTGCTCCTTGTACTCCTGTAGCTCCTTGAGCTCCTGTTCGAGGTGACGCACCTTGCCCATGTCTCCGGCTGCGCGGGCCGCTTCGATCTCACTCTGATCCTGCTGGATGTGCTCGTCGATGGAATTCATGGATGAACAGCCTCGTAGGCCTTCATTTCAGCGCGCCCACCTTACGGGTGTTGGGGCCGGCCAGGCTGATTTTGTGTCGCGCTGCGAATCGGTCCAGTCATGGCTATGCCGTGGGAAGACGCCGCCAGCACTGCAGCCATGCCCAAGATCAAAGCCCGACGTGGCCGCCACTTCATTGATGAGGGCGGACGTCTGTTCTGGATCAACGGCCCTGAAGAGCACTGCTATCTCTCGGAGCAGCGCCAGTGGCGGGTGGGCCTCAGCTTCGATGATGTGTTGGATTGGAAACAATGTGCCCCCAGTGGCCTGGTGAGTCAGCGCTTCGGCTCGCTGCAGGCCGCCTGTGAGGCCTACGAGCACAGCCAGATCCAGTGGTATCAGGACCTCTATCTGCAGCGCATGGGGGCCCAGATGGCTGCTCACCGCGGTGATGACGACTACAAGCCCACCGCCATGAAGCAGGCCGAAGCCCAGGGGGCCAGGCCAAGACGGCAGCCCTGGAAGCTGCCGGAGCCCTTGGGACCGGTTTGCGGGTTGCCGCCGCGGCACGAGGTGGCAACCGCTTCTGCTTCCGGGTCGCCAGCCGAGGTGGCCCATCCCCGCCGCCGCCGCCGCTCAGCCCGGCAGCTCGCTGAGCTCTAGCCAACGCTCCTCGCCCTGTTCGATCCGCTCGTTGAGCTGGGCCAGCTCCTGGCTCAGGGCCTCCAGCGCGCCGTAATCACTGCCACTCGCGGCCAGGCGCTGCTGCAGGCTGTGGCGCTGCGCTTCCCATGCCGGTAGCTCCTGCTCCAGGCTCTGCAGCTCTCGCGATTCCTTGAAGCTGCGGCGCCGGAGTTGCTGCCTTGGGCGCGCCGCCGGCTCGCCGGCGCTGGTGGCCGGTTTGGCTCGGGCCTCCTCGCGGCCGCTGCACAGGCGCGCCTCGAGATAGGCGCTGTAGTTGCCTTCAAAGCGGTTCAGCTGGCCGTTCTCAAGGCTGAACAGGCGATCCACGCAGCGATCGAGGAAATAGCGGTCGTGGGAGACCACCACCACGCAGCCGCGAAAGTCCTCCAGAAAGT
>VGPQ01000127.1 GCA_016882555.1 Cyanobacteria bacterium M_surface_7_m2_040 | reverse complement strand
CCTCAATCCAGCGGGGGTTGAGCAGACGACTGCGGAGCACCTTGTCGACCTCGCGCTCGAGCCGGTGCACGCGAGGCCTCTGCTGGCGCGAGTGATCGCCGAACCACAGCGCCGGCTTGCGGCCCTGCAGCCGTTCGGCGGCTGCGCTGAGTCCACCCTGGAACTGGTAGTAATCGTCGGAATCGAGCAGATCGTGCTCGCGATTGTCCTGGTTGTGAAGCACCACTTGCACCGCGGTGAGGCGGGCTTCGAGACCGGCGCGATCCGGGCTGGCTTCGATGCCGCCGGAGCCGCCGGGTGATGCGTCGTAGCGCCAGCTGCTCCAGTTGAGAAAGGCCTCACCCAGATCGCCACGCTCCTGCCAGTGGCCGCTGTCGATCAATCCCTGCAGACCTGCCCCGTAACTGCCTGGAGCACTGCCATACACCCGTCCCGACTGGCCGTCACGGCGTGCGGCGGCGGCCAACGGATTCAACGCTTCCGGTTCGTCCAGCCCGGCAATCAGGCTGGTGGCACGGTTGAACCACGCCACCAGCTGCGGAAAGGCATCACGAAACAGACCGGAGATTCGCAGGGTGACATCCACCCGCGGCCGCTGCAGCACCGCCAGGGGGATTACCTCAAGCTCCACAAGCCGTCGTGATGGCCCATCCCACACCGGCTGCACACCCATCAGTGCCAGCGCCTGGGCGATGTCTTCACCACCGTTGCGCATCGTCGCTGTGCCCCACACCGAAAGGGCCAGGGTCCGGAGGGGCTCGCCCTGCTCCTGCAGGTGCAGCTCGAGCAGCAGTTCAGCGCTGCGGCGACCCAGGTCCCAGGCGCTCTCGCTGGGCAGACCGCGAAGATCCACGCTGTAGAAATTGCGGCCGGTGGGCAGCAGGTCGGGCCTGCCGCGGGTGGGAGCACCGGATGGCCCTGCCGCTATCCGGCCACCAGCCAGGCCCCTGAGCAGGGCCTGACGCTCAGCCTCCGCACAGGCCTGCAGCCGCGGCACCAGGCACTGCTCCACGTGGGCCATCACCTGACGGGTGATCGCTCCGGGGGAGTGGGCACCACCGGGCCCCATCCCCCAGGCGCCCTGCATCAGCGCCTGTGCGTGCTGTTCCAGCAGCGCTACCCCGTCGCCGACCATCCGCAGGGCCCCTCCGCCTGCCGTGCTCAGTGGTTGGAGCGTGCCGTGGTCGTCGGGACTCAACGGGTCGTCGTCGGCGTCGGCCCAGGGATCGAAGCCCAGCCCGAGATCCAAGGCCAGCGCTTGGGTGATCCCAGGCAGCCCCGCCTGGGGTGGCCTGGCCAGGGCCAGCAACAGCTCAGCCGCCTTGTCGGCTGATGGCAGGGTTCCGAAGGTGTGCAAGCCGAGCCGGATCTGGGCTTCCTTGAGCTCGCAGAGGTAGCCATCGGCCGCATTGAGCATGGTGTCCAGCACCTCGTCAGGGGTGCTGGTTGAACCCTCGTCGACGGCGGTTGTCAGGCCCTGGAGATGCAAGGCCTCCAGATGCTCGCTCAGGCGTTGCCGCAGGGGCTCGCAGCGCGCACTGCCGAGCTGGCGAGCCTCCCAGTATTCGTCGAGGAGCGATTCAAGCTGCAGCAGATCGCCGTGCAGACCGGCACGGCCCAACGGTGGGGTGAGGTGATCCAGGATCACGGCCTGGCTGCGTCGCTTGGCCTGGGATCCTTCGCCCGGATCGTTGACGATGAATGGGTACAGGTGCGGCATCGGCCCCAGCGCGAGCTCCGGGAAGCACTGCGCCGACAGCCCCAACCCTTTGCCCGGCAACCATTCGAGGTTGCCGTGCTTGCCCACATGCACCACCGCGTGGGCAGCGAACGCCTGGCGCAGCCACAGGTACTGGGCCAGGTAGGCGTGGGTGGGGGGCAGATCGGGGCAGTGATAACTGAGCGATGGGTCGCGGTCGTAGCCCCGTTCCGGCTGGATCAGCACCACCACGTTGGCGAAGCGCAGGCCACGAATTGGGAAGGCCTGTTCGCCGCTGGCCAGCACCTGCAGGCCTGCATCGGCGTGGGGTGGTCCCCAGCGCTGCTCCAGCAGCGACCGTGCCGCTGACGGGATTGAGGCGTACCACGCCTCGTAGTGTTTGAAAGCTAGGTGTGCCAGAGGCGGGCGATGCTCGCTTTCGGGGTCGTTGCTGCGACCGGCGAGCAGAGCAGCGATCAGGGCATCACCCGTGCTGGGCAACACCAGATCGACCTCTTCTGGGCTCTGCTCGTGCCCCCGGAGGTCGTAGCCCTCCTGGGCCATCCACTGCAGCATCAAGGCGGTGCTGGCAGGGGTGTCGAGACCCACGCCATTGGCAAGGCGGCTGTTGCGCGTGGGGTAGTTGGCCAGCACCAGGGCGATGCGGCGCTCGCGGGTAGGGGTCTGCCGAAGGCTGATCCAGCGGCTGCACAGGTCAGCGATCCAGCCCAGCCGGTCCCGATCGGGTGCGTAGCGATGCAGGGACGTGCCCAGGGCCGCACTGCAGTGCTCCTCCAGGGGGCCGGCCGCCACCTCTTTGAAGGCTCCGATGCGTGTGGTGAGGCGGCCGTCGAGCTCTGGCAGGGCCACCTGCAGGCTCAGATCCAGGGGGCCGAGCCCGATGCTGCTGGCGCGCCAGGCCGACTGCGGCAGGGTGCTGGCCAGGATCTGCAGCACCGGCACCCCCAGTCGATCCCACAGCGGCGCACCCAGGCCGGCCTCTTCAAACTGAACCGAGGCAAAGGCGGTGCCACACAGCACGGCCTGCACCTGCTCGCGGGCCAGCAGTCGCCCCACCCCCTCAGCAACAGCCTGATCGCGCAGACCGCTCACCCACAGCGCCCGAGGGCAGAGTCCCTGGTCCCGCAGCACCTCGAGCAGCGCCTCCATCCAGGCCGTGTCGCCCGCCTGCAGCAGGGCGCGGTAGAGCACCACGCCCACACGGGGCCCGGGATCGTCGCGCCAGTCGTGGGGCAGGGGATCCTGCTGCGGCACCAACTGCGGCACAGGGGGTAGCTCGCCGGCGAGCAGGTGCGCCAGGGCCTGCAGCACGGTGCTGAGGTTGTCAGCACCGCCTTCGCGCCAGCAGCGCGCCAGGGCGCAGGCCCAGGTGGCATCCACATTGCTGAGGCCACTGAGGCTGACGTCCTCATCGGCCGTACCGGCCAGCACCACGAGCTGGCGTCCGCGCCGCTGCTGGGCCCAGATCTGGAACTGCTCAAGCCCATAGCTCCAGTGGCCCCGGCCGCCCAGCAGCCGGATCACCACCAGGCGCGCATGAATGGCTGTGGAGGCGATGTAGTGGTCGATCACCGCCGGTGACGCCAGGGCCGAGAGGTTGAGGCAGCGCAGATCGGCACCCAACAGGGCGGGCTGGCTGTGTTGCAGGGCCGCCAAGGCACGCAGATCACTGTCGGCGCTCGAGAGCACCAACACCGGCGCCGGCTCCTGCTCGATCAGCAGGCCCTGATCGGCGCGGTCATAGCTCCCGGGTTGGGCTGCGAGCCTGTGCATTCCGCCATCCTGCAGCTGCGATGAGAAGATCGGGGGTCAGTTGGCTCGCCAGCCGCCGCCCCGGCCTGCATCACCCATGCATCAGTTCCTGCCCTATGCCTGGTTCGGCGGCCGTTGTGTGCCCTTTGCCGAGGCAACCCTCTCGGTGGCCACCCATGCCCTGCATTACGGCACCGGCGCCTTCGGCGGGATGCGGGCCATCCCCAGTGCGAGTGATCCAGACGAGATCCTGCTGTTCCGGGCCGACCGCCATGCCCGTCGGCTCAGCCAGAGCGCCCGGTTGCTGCTCACTGAGCTGAGCGAAGCCACCATTCTTGACGCGATCACGGCCTTCCTCAAGGCCAACAAGCCTTCGACGCCGGTCTATCTGCGGCCCTTCGTGTACACCAGCGACCTGGGCATCGCGCCGCGCCTGCACAACATCGAGACCGATTTTCTGATCTATGGGCTCGAGCTGGGTGATTACCTCTCGCCTGAGGGGGTGAGCTGCCGCATCAGCAGCTGGACCCGCCAGGAAGACCGCTCCCTGCCGCTGCGGGGCAAGATCAGCGGTGCCTACATCACCAGCTCCCTGGCCAAGACCGAAGCGGTCAAGAGCGGCTTTGACGAAGCCCTGCTGCTCAACAGCCGCGGCAAGGTGAGCGAGGCCAGCGGCATGAATCTGTTCCTGGTGCGCGATGGGGTGCTGATCACCCCCGGCGTTGATCAGGACATCCTCGAAGGCATCACCCGAGCCAGCGTGCTGGAGCTGGCCCGCGCCATGGACATTCCTGTGCTTGAGCGCCCGGTCGACAAGAGCGAGCTGTTCATTGCCGATGAGGTGTTCCTCAGCGGCACTGCCGCCAAGGTGACGCCGGTGCGGCGGGTCGAAAGCACCGACCTGCCCAGCCAGCGGCCGGTAATGGAGCGGATCCGCGAACGCCTGACCGCAATCACAGAAGGCCGTGATCCCGTCTATGACCATTGGGTCACCCGGATCCGCCTCGACGCCTGATGGCCAGCAGCCAGCCGATGACCGCTGCCGCATCGCAGGCCGGATCCCAGCAGCGCATGGGTTTCCTTGAGCGCCTGCACGACCCCAGCCGCCCGGTGCTTGTGTTTGACGGCGCCACCGGCACCTCGCTGCAGCAGATGGAGTTGAGCGCCGACGACTTCGGCGGCGCCGCGCTTGAGGGCTGCAACGAACACCTGGTGTTCACCAGGCCCGACGCCGTGCAGGCCGTGCACCGGCAGTTCCTCGAGGTCGGGGCCGATGTGATCGAGACCGACACCTTCGGAGCCACGTCGCTGGTGCTGGCCGAATACGACATTGCCGATCAGGCCTTTGCCCTCAACAAACGGGCCGCCGAACTGGCCCGCGAGATGGCTGACGCCTACAGCACCCCCGACAAGCCGCGCTTCGTGGCCGGCTCGATGGGGCCCACCACCAAGCTGCCCACCCTGGGCCATGTCGATTTCGACACGATGAAGGCCTCCTTCGCAGAGCAGACCGAGGGACTGCTGGCCGGCGACGTCGACCTGTTCATCGTCGAGACCTGCCAGGACGTGCTGCAGATCAAAGCGGCTCTGCAGGGCATCGAGGCAGCCTTCACCAAGACCGGCCAACGCCGGCCGCTGATGGTCAGCGTCACCATTGAC
>VGPQ01000126.1 GCA_016882555.1 Cyanobacteria bacterium M_surface_7_m2_040 | reverse complement strand
TCTTATTGGCTGGATCAGGATGCAGAGAGACGCTGGCGAGGTTTGGCCCTGCCCGGTCTGCAGGAGACTGCACCGCATGGGGCCAGCACCGAGCGATTCACCAACCCGGCCGATCCCATCGCTGAGCGACCTGTGGCGATGGGATCTGCAGCGCACACTGACGGCGCTCAGCCCATCACGCCGCCGGCAGCTGCGCAGCTTTGCCGCCAGCGCGCAAGGCCTGGTGCCCCAGGACGGCGGCGATGCAGCGCCGCTTCTGGATCTGGCCAGCAACGACTATCTGGGCCTCAGCAGGCATCCGGCCGTGACCACCGCCGCCGCCGCCGAGCTGCAGCGCAGCGGCCTGGGCGCCGGGGGCTCGCGGCTGGTGAGCGGCAGCAGGCCCGTTCACCAGGCGCTGGAGACCGCCCTCGCCAGCTGGCTGGGGCGTGAGCGGGCCCTGCTCTTCCCCAGCGGGTTTCAGGCGAACCTGGCGGCCGTAGGCGCCCTGGCCGATCGCCACAGCCTGGTGCTGGCCGACCGCTTGATTCACCATTCCCTGCTCTGCGGGGTGCGTGCCGCCGGGGCCCAGCTGCAGCGCTTTGGCCACAACGACCTGCACGATCTGGAGCGCCACCTGGCTGCGGCGCGGGCTGCCGCGCCGCAGCGGCGTCTGCTGGTGCTGAGCGAGAGTCTGTTTTCGATGCAAGGCACGAGCCCAGCCGTGCCACAGCTTGTTGAGCTGTGCCAGCGCCACGGAGCGGCGCTGCTGCTGGATGAAGCCCATGCGCTGGGGGTGCTGGGGCCCGGCGGCCGCGGCCTGGGCCACGGGCAAGCAGCCATCGCCCTGATCAGCGGCACCTTCGGCAAGGCCCTGGGCAGCGGCGGCGCCTTTGTCGCCGGCGATGCCGACACGCTGGAGGCGCTGCTGCAAACGAGCGGGGCCTTTCGTTACACCACGGCCCTGGCACCGCCCCTGGCCGCCGGGGCGCTGGCAGCACTGGCCTGGATCCAGCAGCAGGACGCCGAACGCCAGGATCCGGGTGAGCTGCTGCGGCAGCGGGCAAGGCGCTGGCGCGAGGTGCTGGCGGCAGCCGGCTGGCCGCGGCCAGCGGGTGAGGGGCCGATCCTGCCGCTGCTGGTGGGCGACGACGAACGGGCCCTGCAGCTGCAGCACCAACTCGAACGCGACGGCCTGCTGTGCGTGGCGATCCGGCCGCCCACCGTGCCCGCAGGCAGCGCCCGGCTGCGGATCGTGCTGCGCCGCGACCTGCCAGCCGGCACCCTGCCGCGGTTGCTCAGCGCCCTGGGGCAGCCATGAACCAGGCGTTGGAGCTGATCGCCATGCATGGCTGGTGCGGCGACAGCCGCAGCTGGGAGCCCTGGCAGCCGCTCTGGCAGCAGCGCGGATGGCAGTGGAGCTGCGGGGAGCGCGGCTACGGCTGTCGCCCGCCGCAGCAGCCCCGCTGGCAGTTGCCGGGCGCCACCAAGGTGGTGATCGCCCATTCGCTCGGCCCCCACCTGCTCAACCAGGAGGTGATGGCTGCCGCCGATGCCGTGGTGCTGCTCACCAGTTTTGGACGCTTTGCGCCCGAGGGGCCCGCCGGCCGAAGGGTGCGCACTGCCCTGAGCGGCATGGCCGCCGAACTCGCCGGCCCCGATCCCGGGGGGATGCTGCTGTCGTTTCTGCAGCAGGTGGCCGCGCCCGCGTCGGCCGATGCCCTGCAAGCATCGCCGGCCTGCGAACCCATCCCCCCAGAGGGACTGGCGCGCTTGCAACAGGACCTGCAGCTGATCAGCGACTGCGCGGGTCTGCCGCCGGGCTTTCCTGGCGGAGCTCGGGTGCTGCTGCTGCAGGCCGGAGCGGATCAGATCGTGGTGCCGGAAGCACGCGAGCTGCTGGAGCAAGCACTGCCTCAGGCGGATGTGCTCACCCTCGCCAGCGCTGGCCATGGCCTCATCGGCACACCAACCCTGGCCCTGGTGACCACCTGGATGGAGGCGCTGGAGCAGCGATGAACGCGGCGACCCCAGCCAGCTGCGCCTGTTTTGGCCGGCAGGCCCACCGCTACAACACGGAGGCGGGGCTGCAGCGCGCGATCGCCTGGCGCCTGGCACACCTCGCCGCCGCCTTGCCCCTGCCCGCCGCGGGGCCCTGCGCTGACCTCGGCGCCGGCACCGGCCTGGTGGGCCTGGCCCTGCAGCAGCAGGGGCTCGAGCGCACCCTGCTGCAGGTGGATGGCAGTCCCACCCTGCTGGCGCACAACCCGCTGGCGCAACGCAGAAGCGACCAACTGCTGTGGAACCTGAACGACGACCTGCCTGCCGCCCTGCACAACAGCAGCCTGATCAGCAGCAGCTTCTGCCTGCAGTGGCTGCAGGATCCGGCCGAAAGGCTGGAGCACTGGGCCAGGGCGCTGCGCCCCGGGGGCTGGCTGGTGCTGGCCACACCGGTGGCCGGCAGCTTCCCCCAATGGCACCAGGCGGCCCGGCGCGCCGGTGTGCCCTGCACGGCGCGATCGTTGCCCGACGCCGAGGCACTGATCGCCGCTGCAGCCAGCCTGCTGAAGCTGCAGCGGCACCAGATGCTGATGTTCAGCCAGCGCTACAGCCCCGCCGGCCTGGGCTTTCTGAGGCAAGTGCGGCGCCTGGGGGCTGGTCACAGCGACCAGCCGCCCCTCAGCCCCAGCCAGTGGCGCCAGCTGCTACACCACTGGCCTGTGGATGAGCGGGTGAGTTGGCGGATCCTGGTGCTGATCGGGCAACGGTGACCCCCTCGGTGATCCCAGCGGCCCGACTCGTGGTGTGCGGCACCGACACCGACGTCGGCAAGACCGTGGTCAGCGCCTGGCTGGTGCAGGGGTTCGGCGCCCACTATTGGAAACCGGTGCAGAGCGGGCTCGAGGGCGGTGGCGACAGCCAGCGGCTGCAGCAGCTGCTGGAGCTGCCCCCGCAGCGTGTGATTCCAGAGGCCTACCGGCTGAGCCAGCCGGTGTCGCCGCATTGGGCCGCCGAACAGGACGGGGTGACGATCGATCCGGCCCGGCTTGCGCTGCCCGAGTGCCCTGGCCCCTTGGTGATCGAAACCGCGGGCGGGTTGTTGGTGCCGCTGCGGCGTGACTGGCTGCAGATCGAGCAGCTGCAACGCTGGCAGCTGCCGGTGCTGCTGGTGGGCCGCAGCGGCCTCGGCACCCTGAACCACTGCCTGCTCTCGGTTGAAGCCCTGAGACGCCTTGGCATCCCGGTGCTGGGCCTGGTGCTCAACGGACCGCCCCACCCCGACAACCCCCGCACGCTGGAGCAGCTGACGGGCCTGCCGGTGCTGGCCGAGCTGCCGCCGCTGGCGCCGCTGAGCGCCACCCTGCTGCTGCAGCACTGGCAGCACAGCCAGCTGGGCGCTCGGCTGAGCCAACGTCTCGTAGCGTTGGCCCAGCCCCTGAATCGCAACGGGCCCCAATGAACAAGCGCCACACCCTGATCAGCCTGATGGTGCTGCTGGTGTGCAGCGCCATCCTGGTGCTGTTCACCGACGTTGAGCTCTCGCTGGTGCGCTGGATCAATTGCGGGCCATGGGCAGCCCAGGACGAACGCCACAGCGAGATCTGCCGCAGGGGTGGCTGAGCCGGAGAGCTCAGCTGTCGTTCTGAGCCTTGATCGGGCAATGACCCGACAGGCGGGCAGCATGCAGCTTGGCGGTCGCCAGTGGCCACCCCTGGCGGAGCTGATCGTGCACCAGCTCGATCTGCGACGGGTGCCAGCCCTGGCGTTCGAGCTGCACCCGAATCGCCTGCCACTGGCCCTCAGCAAAGATCTCAACCGGGCCCCAGGCGCGATAGCGATCGATCAGGGGGCGGCGCAGCTCCAGGTCGGCGGCGCTGAGAAACCGCCGCGACAGGCGACGCCTGTCACGGGAACGGGAATCACGGGACATGGGATCCCGATCGCTGCTGAATGCGGGTGCCATAGCCAGGCCCGCAGAGGGTGCTGGACCCCTCCATCATGGCAAGCCTGTGGCGATCTGGCCTACCCCGCCGATCAGGGGCCAGCGAGGATGGCCGCCTCCACATCGGCGCGCGAGAGGCCGTAGGGGAAATGCCGCAGGCTCTGGCGGCCGTCCTGCAGCCAGCTCACCCTGAGCTCTTCCACATCCAGCTCAAGCAGGGCGCTCCACTGCGGCTGGTGCAGATCCCACTGGGTCGAATGGGTGCCACGCTGACGGGCGCCGAAGCCGCGCAACCAGGCTTCCAGCAAGGGCAGGGGGTGGTGGACCAGCGGGGTCTCCGGGGGCGGCAGCGCAGCGTCCAACGGCAAGGCCTCGAGCCCGCCATCTCCGGCATCCTGCACCCCTCGACTCATCGGGCCTCCAGCCACCAACTGGGCCATTGCATCAGATCGACCCCCCGCAGCCAGGCCATGCCCACGCCGAGCAGCAGCGAAAACAGCGCCGCCACAACCAGCAGCAACAGCGCCAACCATTCTCCGCCCGACAGGGGCCGGCGCTCCGACGGCAGCACCACCGGCTGACGCGGATTCTCAGCCGGCTGGGCGACCAACTCGGCGTCATAGCGACGGCGCAGCTCCGGATCGCTGAGCACGCTGTAGGCCCGTTGCAAGTCCTTGAATGCCGATTCGGCCTGGGGCAGGGGCAGGGTGGTGGTGTCGGGGTGGTAGCGCTTGCTCAACTGGCGAAAGGCCTGGCGCAACGCCTCGGCGCTGGCGTTGACCGGAAGCCCGAGCAGCTGGTAGTGACTCGGCGCAGACATGGCCCCAGGCTTTGCGGGATCCTAGAAAGCACATCCGGGTCCTGGCAGCGTGCCCACTGATCAGCTGGCAGCACTGTGGACGGCGCTGGGCTGGCAGCCCAGCGGCGAGCAGCAACGCCTGTTCACCCAGCTGCAGCACGAGCTGCGCCAGTGGAACGGCCGCCTCAACCTCACCCGGCTGGTCGAAGGCGATGATTACTGGGTCGCCCAGGTGTTCGACAGCCTCTGGCCGCTGATCGGTCTGCTCAACGGGCAGCAGCATGTGAGCGCGGCCAGCACCCCCTTGCGCCTGATCGATGTGGGCACCGGCGGGGGCTTCCCGGGGCTGGCCCTGGCGATTGCCCTGCCCACGGCTCGCCTCACCCTGGTGGATTCGGTGCAGCGCAAAATCGAGGCGGTGCGCGCCATGGCGACGGCCCTGGGCCTGGG
>VGPQ01000125.1 GCA_016882555.1 Cyanobacteria bacterium M_surface_7_m2_040 | reverse complement strand
CTGCTGCAGCTGTGGCACGCCGGCCCGCCCCAGGGCTGCGGCCACGCCGCGGGCCCAGCTCCTGGGGTTCACCTGCCAGGCGGGCAGCGGCAGGCCAGCCTTCCCCAACTGCAGCCAACGCTGCGCTAGCCCCAGATCGCCATCGCGCCGCTGCAGCTGCCACCAGCGCGACGCGGCAGTCCAGGGCAGCAGCCCGTAGCTCAGATCGGTGGCCCGTGCGCTGGCGCCGGCGTCGATCAGGGTGACGGCCAGCTCTCGATCAACCAGCTCCAGGGCCAGCAAGCTGCCGGCCAGGCCGGCTCCGATCACAGTGATCAAGGGTGTATCGCGGCAGCCAAGGGCTCAGATCAGCAGGTTGAAGGAGCGGATCACCTGGTCGAAGAGGCCTTTGACCTTCGGCCAGCGCACCTCGTTGGTGCTGGCGGCCAGGGTGTAAAGCCGCCCCCGATCGACCACCACCGTGGCCAGTTCATGGCGGTCGCGATCCGCCAGGTGCACGCTGTATTCCAGGTCGTAGAAGGTGTGGCCGTTCTCCTCGCGCTCGCGGGCTTCCACCAGGGTGGCGTCGCGGCCGCTGCCCTCCGGCGCGATGGCGCTGCGGCGCAGCTTTTCGCCCACGGCCACGGCACTGCCCAGCTGGCTCAGGTCGTCGTCGGCATCCACCTGGGAGATCACCAGGCTGAGGGTTTCATCACTGTTGATCAGGTCGTGAAACACCACCTGGGGGCCGCCGGTGACCTGCACCCGGGTCCAGCCGGTGGGGTAGAGGAAGGCGTAGCGCCCATCGGGGCTCTGGTAGCTGTTGAGACCGGCGGCAGCGGCGCTGCAGCTGGCGAGCACCACGGCCAACAGCAGGGCCGCCGTCGCCGCAAGCCAGCGCGGCAGGCGGTTCGTTGCTGATGGCTGGGCCATGGCGGGCGCGGCTGGAGAGAACCGCCGCCATTCTGGACCTCCTTAGAGTCGCGGCACCTGCGCCGGATCCCTGAGCGGCTTCACCCGACCCCTGGCTCGGCTGATCGATCAGTTCGAGCGCCTGCCCGGGATCGGTCCGCGCACCGCCCAGCGGCTCGCCCTGCACCTGTTGCGCCAGCCCGAAGAGCAGATCCGCGCCTTTGCCGACGCGCTGCTGGCGGCCCGCAGTCAGGTGGGGCAATGCCGGCGCTGTTTTCATCTGTCGGCTGAACCGCTCTGCGAGATCTGCCGCAACCCCGAGCGCGCCAATGGCCAGATCTGCGTGGTGGCCGATTCGCGTGATCTGCTGGCGATGGAGCGCACGCGGGAGTTCAAGGGCAGCTACCACGTGCTGGGTGGCCTGATCTCGCCGATGGATGGCATCGGCCCGGAGCTGTTGCAGATCCAGCCTTTGGTGCAGCGGGTGGCGGGTGTGGGTGAGGCACCCGGTGGCACTGAAGCGGCGGCCTCCAGCACCGATCAGCAGCACAGCCTGCCCCCTGTGGCCATTTCAGAAGTGATCCTGGCCCTCACCCCCAGCGTTGAGGGCGACACCACCAGCCTCTACCTGGCGCGCCTGCTCAAGCCGTTCACGGCGGTGAGCCGCATCGCCTACGGCCTGCCGGTGGGCAGTGAGCTCGAATACGCCGATGAGGTCACCCTGGCGCGCGCCTTTGAAGGGCGCCGGGCGGTGGAGTGATGGCCCGCCCCAGCCGCTACAGCGCCATCGCCCCGGCCGAACGCCTGCCGGCCTGGATCCGCTCGCCGGTGGGCAACGCCAGTGACCTGGAGCGGGTGCAGGGGGTGGTCAAGCAGCAGCGGCTGCACACGATCTGCGAGGAGGGCCGCTGTCCCAACCGGGCCGAGTGCTACGCCGCCGGCACGGCCACGTTTTTGCTGGGGGGCTCCATCTGCACCCGCAGCTGCGCCTTCTGCCAGGTCGACAAGGGGTTGGCCCCCGAGCCCGTCGATGGGCTGGAGCCCGAGCGGGTGGCGGAGGCGGTCGCCACGCTGGGGTTGACGTATGTGGTGCTCACGGGGGTGGCCCGTGACGATCTCGATGATCACGGCGCCTCACTGTTCACTAGCGCGATGGCGGCGATCCGCCGCCGCACCCCGGGGGTGGCCATTGAGGTGCTCACCCCCGATTTCTGGGGTGGCTATCGCGAGGAAGCCGAGGCGATCGCGGCCCAACGTCGACGCCTGGAGGTTGTGCTGGCGGCCGAGCCGGTCTGCTTCAACCACAACCTCGAAACGGTGGAGCGCCTGCAGGCCGAGGTGCGCCGCGGCGCCACCTACCCACGCTCCCTGGGCCTGCTGGCCGCCGCCCGCCAGCTGGCACCCCACATCCCCACCAAGAGCGGTCTGATGCTGGGACTGGGGGAAACGCGCGCGGAGGTGATCGCGGCGCTGCACGACCTGCGGGCTGCCGGTTGCCAGCGGCTCACCCTGGGCCAGTACCTGCGGCCGTCGCTGGCCCACATCCCCGTGGCCCGGTATTGGACACCCGCGGAATTTGAGGAGCTGGGGGCCATCGCCCGCGAGCTGGGGTTTGAGCAGGTGCGCTCAGGCCCGCTGGTGCGCAGCAGCTATCACGCCGGCGAGGCGGGCTGACCATCGCCCTGGGCCAGCTGGCGGCTGCTGCGCGCCAGCCCCTCGCCGCACTCGGCCTGCATCAGCAGCCCGGCGCCGCCCCAGATCAACCGCGGGCCCAGATCCAGCACACCGGCGCCCAGCTCGCGCACCGGCGTGAAGCCGACGCGGCTGAAGTAGCGCACCAGGCGCTGATGCTGCCGGTCGCTGTCGCGGATCGCCAGGATCGTGGCGCGGCGGCAGGGGGTGGCCTCCAGCGCCCAGGCAAAGGTGGCCGCCCAGATCAGGGCGCCCACGCCGGCGGTGTGCTCGCCTTGCACCCGCATCGTGTCGAGCCGCAGCCCATCGGCTGTGGGCAGGGCCCAGCCCTTGAGCTCGCCCAGCAGCTGCAAGGCGCCGCTCTGCTGGCGGCGCGCCACCCCCACCCGCAGGGTCCAGGCCACACCCGCTGGCCGATTCACCTGCAGGCGCAGCAGCAGCCCGCGGCGGCAGGCTTCGGCTTCCAGTTCGGCCAGCGAGGGTTGCACGGTCATGGTCGCCAGGGTTCACTGCGCACCACCGCCTCCAGGGGCAGGGGGCCGTAGAGGTGCGGAAACAACTCGCCGCTGCTGGGGGCGGGTTCGTGGCGCACCGCCAGTCCGTGCTGCCGCAGTGTGGCCGGCTCGATGCACAGCAGTGTCACCGCACCGGCCGGCAGGTCGCCATAGAAGCGTGAGGCGGTGGCCTCGAGTTGATGGGCTGCGCTCAGATGGATGAATCCCACTGCGTCCAGCGACTGCCCGCGTGTCGAGCGGCGGTAGACCCCCTCGCTGAGGGCCTGCTGCCAGTCGGTGCTGAGCGCCAGGTGGTACAGCCAGCTGGGCGAGCGCCAGGGGCAGCGCGGCGCCCAGGCTTCGTTCAACACGGTGCTTAGCGCCTCACTGCCCAGAAAGCGTGCCAGCCACTGCTGCACCGCCGCCAGGTCGGGGGCGTTGTCGAAGCCCTTGGGATCGGCCAGCATGAACTGGCGCACAAACGGCAGCAGGGCCCCATCGGCCAGCGAAGAGCGTGGGCCCAGCAGCCAGCCGCCACTGATGTCGAGCCGCCGGTTCCACTGCTGCAGGATCGACACCGCGGCCTGGCGATGCTGCGCTTGCTCCTTGAGGCCCCGGTCGCCGTAGCGGCCGGCGTATTTGAAGCGGTCGAGGTGGTGCTTGAAGGGGCCATCGTTCTGCTCGATCAGCGTGGCGATGGCGCCCTGCTCGCCGCTGCCGCGGCCGGCCCACCAACCCTCAGGGTCGGCCTGGTCCAGGGCCCAGCGCATGATCGCCAGGCTTTCGTCGCGCACGGCGGGCGCGCAGGCCTGATCCAGCACCAGCACCGGCACGGTGCCCTTGGCCGAGGCGGCCAGCAGCTCGGGCGGTTTGGCCTTGAGGGCCACCTCCCGCAGCTCCAGATCAGGCCCGGGGCTGAATCCGGCGGCGGCCAGGGCCAGCCGTGCCCGGATCGCATAGGGGCAGCGCCGGAAGCTGTAGAGAACGGATGGCACAGCGGGGCGTCAGGCGTTGACGGCGCCTTGTGCCTGCAGGTGCTGCCGCTGCCGCTCGCCGAAGCGGGCGCGGTCGGCATCGCTGAAGCGATCGATGCACTGGTGGCAGCTCACGCCTTCGCGGTAGGCCGGATGCTCGAGTTCCACTGGGGCCAGCGGCAGGCCGCAGGCAAAACAGAGGCTGTAGCTGCCGGGCTCGAGCCGGTGGTTGACCGTCACCCGTTGGTCAAACACGAAGCACTCGCCCTGCCAGCTGCTGCGCTCGGCGGGCACCTCCTCGAGATACTTCAGGATGCCGCCCTGCAGGTGATGCACACCGGCGAAGCCCTGTTGCAGCAGGTAGCCCGTGGCCTTTTCGCAGCGGATGCCGCCGGTGCAAAACATTGCAATCGCCTTGGGCTGGTGTGCGGCCACCAGCGGCCGCAACTCCTGCTCGACCCAGGCGGGAAACTCGCGGAAACTGGCGGTGCCGGGGTCGATCGCACCGGCAAAGGTGCCCACCGCCACCTCGTAGCTGTTGCGGGTGTCGATCACGAGCGTGTCGGGGTCCTCGATCAGCGCGTTCCAGTCGGCGGGGGCCACGTAGCTGCCCACCTGCTCCGCCGGCTTCACCGTGGGGCAGCCCATGGTCACGATCTCGCGCTTGAGCCGCACCTTCAGCCGCGCGAAGGCCTGTTCGGGGGCCCAGCTCAACTTGGCTTCAAGCGGCTCGAGGCCGCGCACGCGGCGCAGCCGCGCCAGCACCCGCTGCACGCCGGCCTCGGGCCCGCTGATGGTGCCATTGACTCCTTCGGCGGCCAGCAGGATCGTGCCGCGCACGTTGCACCCTGCTGCCGTGGTCACAAGTTCGTCGCGCAGCGCCGGCAGCGACACGGCGTCCATGGCGCTGAAGCGGTAGAAGGCGGCCACCGCGATGGCCTGGCCCGCTGCCGTGCGCTCGTGGTCGTGGGCCATGGCGTTCAGTGGCCCGGTTCGCTCCAGGGCTGCACGCCCGCGGCCGCCAGCAGCTCCCGGTCGGCTTCGACGGCGGGGTTGCTGGTGGTCAGCAGGGTGTCGCCGTAAAAGATCGAATCGGCGCCCGCTTGCAGGCAGAGGATCTGGGCCTC
>VGPQ01000124.1 GCA_016882555.1 Cyanobacteria bacterium M_surface_7_m2_040 | reverse complement strand
CAGGGCCGACCAGTCCATGCCGATGTTGGTGAAGTTGAGTCGCTGGAACGACGTGGTGAGGGCATCAATCGCCTGGCCGGTGCTCTTGCCGATCGCCTCGAACCCCTGGATCAGCACCGTGCGACCAAGATTGAAGTGGTTGATGATCGGCGGGGAACTGTCGAGCCGCACCGTCACCAGATTCAACAGCGGGATCTGGGCACCGCCAGCGGCGGGAATATAGACAGCCTGCAGATCCTCAATCAGCTCGCGCCTGCTGCCGGGAGCCTGCACATACACCTGGCGATACTGGCCATCCTCATAGGTCTGATTCACGAACGTTCCGCCGTTGATCGCACCCAGGGCCTGCATGGCCGTGCCGAAGTCCACCTGGAGCGAGGCCATGCGATCGCGATCGGGTTCGATCCGCCACACCGGCGCATCGCTCACGAACTGGGTGTAGAGAGACGCAAAAGCACCAGTGGCCTGTGCCTTGTCGATCAGCTGGTTGGCCATCGTCAGAAGGTCGGTGGGGCTGTAACCGCCGTTGCTGAGGTCGTTGAACTGGAAGGCCAGGCCACCCTGGGCGCTGAAGCCCGGCACCGCCGCCGGCGGCTGCGCCTGCACAAGCCCCTCCTGAATGGCGCCAAAACGCTTGTTGAGCCTGGCGATCACCGTTTCGGCGGACTGATCCGCGCCCGTGCGCTCCTCGATCGGTTTCAAGCCGAAAAAGAACACGCCCTGGTTAAAGGAGCTGCCATTGAAACCGGCGCCACCGATCAGCTCACCGCTGACGATCTCCGGCTCCCTGGCCAGGATCTGGCGGGCCTGGTCGGCCACCTTCATCGTCTGCTCCAGCGAGGCCTGGGGCGGCAACTGAATGATGCCCAGGCCATAGCCCTGATCCTCCGTGGGCACGAAGCCCGAGGGGATCACCAGGAAAGCCAGGGCGGTGAGCACCACCCCGCCGAGCACAGCACTCACCAGCTGGCGCCGCCGCCGGATCGCCTGCTCCAGCAGCCGGCCATAGGCCGCGGCCATGCGCGCAAATTGCCTGTTGAAAGCACTGAAAATCGCCTGCAGATTGCGGCCCACCACGGCCCCGAGGGCACCGAACAACAGCAGCCACAGCACCCCGCCAAACAGGTAGCCATACACCGCCCCAAAGGCTGCGCCGATCCACATCCAGGTGCGTCCGGTGGGGTTGGTCTTGCCTCCCCCCAGCAGCAGGGCCGACTGCAGCGGCTTGCCGCTGATGGCGTTGAAGGTGCTCACCAGGATCGAGAACACGATCGTGAGCGCGAACTGGCGGTAGATCACACCGGTGGCACCGGGGAAAAAGGTGACGGGGATGAACACCGCCAGCAGCACCAGCGCCGTGGCCAGGATCGCCCCCGTCAACTCCTTCATCGCATTGGAGGCCGCCGCAAACGGTTTGTCGCCCGCTTCAATCCGGGCCGACACCGCCTCCACCACCACGATCGCGTCGTCCACCACCAGGCCGGTGGCCAGGATCACCCCCAGCAGGGTGAGTTCGTTGATCGAGAAGCCAAAGGCCTTCACGAAGATCATCGCCCCCAGCAAGGCGATCGGCAGGGCCAGGGCCGGCACCATCGTGGCCTTCCAGTCCTGCAGGAACAGGAAGATGATCAGCAGCACCAGCACCACCGCATCACGCAGCGCATCGAGCGCCCCGAAGATCGAGGCGTTGATGAAGTCGGTCTGATCGAACACCTTCTCCAGCTTCACCCCCGGCGGCAGGGTGGTGCGGAATTGGGTGAGCACTTTGTCCACAGCCTCGGCGGTGGTGATCGCATTGCTGCCCGGCAGCTGGATCACCCCGAAGCCCACGCAGGGGTGGCCGGAGATGCCGTTGATCGCCGCCTGGTTGAAGTTCTGGAAGGCGTATTCGGCCCGGCCCACATCGCGCAGGCGGATCAGGCTGCCATCGGGGCCGCTGTCGCTCAGCATCCCCGAGGGGCCGCGGCTGAGCACCAGATTTTCGAACTCCTCCACCGTGCGCAGGTTGCCCTGCACCAGCACCGGCAGGTTGGTGGGATTGTTCGCAGAAGCCGGCGGGCCGCCGATGCTGCCGCCCACCACGATCTGGTTCTGGGAGCGCAGGGCGTTCTCCACATCCAGGATCGTGAGGTTGAAGCGACTGAGCTTGGCCGGATCCACCCAGAGCTTGTAGGCCGGATCGCTGGCGCCGAACACGGTCACCTGGCCCACACCCTGGGCACGACTGAGCGGATAGGCGAGGTTGAGCTGATACAGGCCGTTGAGGTATTCGCGGCTGAACTGGCCCTCACTGGAAGTGAGGTTGTACACCAGCAGGAGGCTGGATGCCGTTTGCTTAACGGTCACCCCCTGGGCATTCACGGGTTGTGGTAACTGGGCCGAGGCGGTCTGCACCCGGTTCAGTACATTCACCTGATCGATATCAGGATTCGTGCCGGCCTTAAACACCACATTAATCTTACTAACACCTTGGCTGGTGCTGTTGGAGACGATGTAATCCATCCCCGGAGCACCATTGATCTGCTCCTCGAGCGGGCCGGTTACGGCGCTTTCCATCGTGAGTGCATCGGCCCCGGGCAGGTTGGCCGTCACCTGGATCGTGGGCGGTGCGATGTTCGGCAGGTTCTCGATCGGCAGCAGCGGCAGCGCGATCGCCCCGGCCATCAGGATCAGGATGCTGCACACGGTGCTGAGCACCGGCCGGCGGATGAAGGTGTCGGAAAGGCTCATCGCCGCAGCCTCAGGAGTGGGAGGCCTGGCCGGCACTCACCGGGAACCAGCTGGCCTCCAGCCGTTTCATCAGCACGTAGAACGCCGGCACCACGAACAGGCTCATCGCCGTGGCCACCAGCAGGCCACCGAAGATCACCGAACCGATCGAGCGCTGGCTCATCGCTCCCGCGCCGCTGGCCACCACCAGCGGGAAGAAGCCCGAGAGGGCCGCCGAGGCGGTCATCAGGATCGGCCGCAGCCGCGACTGGGCTGCCCCCATCGCCGCCTCCACGTCGGAGAGGCCGGCCTCCATGCGCTGGTTGGCCAGGTCGACGATCAGGATGCCGTTCTTGGCCGCCAGGCCGATCAGCGTCACCAGGCCCACCTGGGCGTAGACGTTGTTCACCTGCTGGTTGAGCACCAGGAACAGCAGGGCCCCCAGGATCGCCAGCGGCACCGTCATCAGGATCACCAGCGGATCGATGTAGCTGCCGTACTGGGCCGAGAGCACCAGGTACACCACCACCAGGCCCAGGGCAAACACCAGCGCCGCCAGCGAACCGGCGGCCACCTCCGAGCGGCTCAGGGCCGACCAGTCCATGCCGATGTTGGTGAAGTTGAGTCGCTGGAACGACGTGGTGAGGGCATCAATCGCCTGGCCGGTGCTCTTGCCGATCGCCTCAAAACCCTGGATCAGCACCGTGCGGTTGAGATCGAAGTGGCTGATGATCGGCGGGGCGCTGTCGAGCCGCACCGACACCAGATTCAGCAACGGAATCTGGGCGCCACCGGCGGCGGGCACGTAGAGGTTCTCCAGGCTCTGGATCGTTTCGCGCTTGCTGCCTTCGGCCTGCACGTACACCTGGCGGTACTGGCCGTTTTCGTAGGTCTGGTTCACAAACGCTCCCCCATTCACGGCACCCAGAGCTTTCATCGCCGTGCCGAAATCCACCTGCAGCGAGGCCATGCGGTCGCGATCCGGTTCGATCCGCCACACCGGCGCATCGCTCACAAACTGGGTGTAGAGGTTGTAAAAGGAGCCGGTGGCCTTGGCCTTGTCGATCAGCTGGTCGGCCATCGCCAGCAGCTTGGTGGGGCTGTAGCCGCCGTTGCTGAGGTCGTTGAACTGGAAGGCCAGGCCGCCCTGGGCGCTGAAGCCCGGCACCGCCGCCGGCTGCTGGGCCATTACCTTGGCCCCCTCGATGCTCTGGAACTGCTGGTTGAGCCGCTGCACCACCGCTCGCGCCGACTGATCGGCTCCACTGCGCTCCTCGATCGGTTTCAAGCCGAAAAAGAACACGCCCTGGTTGAGCGCACCACCGTTGAAGCCGGCGCCACCGATCAGCTCACCGCTGACGATCTCCGGCTCCTTGGCCAGGATCTGGCGGGCCTGGTCGGCCACCTTCATCGTCTGCTCCAGCGAGGCCTGGGGCGGCAGCTGAATGATGCCGAGGCCATAGCCCTGATCCTCCGTGGGCACAAAGCCCGAGGGGATCACCAGGAAAGCCAGGGCGGTGAGCACCACCCCGCCCAGCACGGCACTCACCAACTGGCGGCGCCGCCGGATCGCCTGCTCCAGCAGCCGGCCATAGGCCGCAGCCATGCGCTCAAACTGCCTGTTGAACGCCGTGAAGATCGGCTGCAGATTGCGGCCCACCACGGCCCCGAGGGCACCGAACAGCAGCAGCCACAGCACCCCGCCAAACAGGTAGCCATACACCGCCCCAAAAGCTCCGCCGATCCACATCCAGGTGCGGCCCGTGGGGTTGGTCTTGCCGCTCCCCAGCAGCAGGGCCGACTGCAGCGGCTTGCCGCTGATCGCATTGAAGGTGCTCACCAGAATCGAGAACACGATCGTGAGGGCGAACTGGCGGTAGATCACCCCGGTGGCCCCGGGGAAGAAGGTGACGGGGATGAACACCGCCAGCAGCACCAGCGCCGTGGCCAGGATCGCCCCCGTCAACTCCTTCATGGCGTTGGAGGCGGCCGCAAACGGTTTGTCGCCCGCTTCAATCCGGGCCGACACCGCCTCCACCACCACGATCGCGTCGTCCACCACCAGGCCGGTGGCCAGGATCACCCCCAGCAGGGTGAGTTCGTTGATCGAGAAGCCAAAGGCCTTCACGAAAATCATCGCCCCCAGCAGGGCGATCGGCAGGGCCAGGGCCGGCACCATCGTGGCCTTCCAGTCCTGCAGAAACAGGAAGATGATCAGCAGCACCAGCACCACCGCATCGCGCAGCGCATCGAGCGCCCCGAAGATCGAGGCGTTGATGAAGTCGGTCTGATCGAACACCTTCTCCAACTTCACCCCCGGCGGCAGGGTGGTGCGGAATTGCGTCAGCACCTTGTCCACGGCTGCCGCCGTGGTGATCGCATTGCTGCCCGGCAGCTGGATCACCCCGAAGCCCACGCAGGGGTGGCCGGAGATGCCGTTGATCGCCGCCTGGTTGAAGTTCTGGAAGGCGTATTCGGCCCGGCCCACATC
>VGPQ01000123.1 GCA_016882555.1 Cyanobacteria bacterium M_surface_7_m2_040 | reverse complement strand
GCCGGGGCAATCACGCGGATGTGGTGGAATTGGTAGACACGCACGTTTGAGGGGCGTGTGGCTTCGGCCTTGCGAGTTCAAGTCTCGCCATCCGCATTTTTTCTTGATGGCCAGCCCGACTGCACCAGCCACCGTCGTGCTGGTCAGCAATGGGCCCGGAGAGCTCACCACCTGGGTGCGCCCCCTGGCTGAGCAGTTGCATCGCTTGATGCCCCTGCGCCCGCGCAGCCCCGGTGCCCCCTGGTCGTTGGAGCTGGTGCTGGTGCCCTGCCCCAACGCCACCGGTGTGGAGCACCGCGTCGCCGCGGAATGGGGGCTGTTTGAGCGTATCCGGCCGGCGCGTCGGTTCTGGAGCCTGCTGCTGCGGCCACGCCGGTTTGGGCCCTGGTCGGCCCAAGGTGTGGTGGTGTTCCTGGGCGGTGATCAGTTCTGGACGGTGCTGCTTTCGCGGCGCCTGGGCTACCGCCATCTCACCTATGCCGAATGGGTGGCGCGCTGGCCCCAGTGGAATGACCGCGTCGCGGCCATGGGGCCGGCGGTGGTGGCGCAGCTGCCTCGCCGCCTGCGCCAGCGCTGCACGGTGGTGGGTGATCTGATGGCGGATCTGTCGGCCAGCGCCCGCAGCAGCGATCCCCTGCCCCCCGGCGACTGGGTGGCGCTGCTGCCGGGGTCCAAGCGGGCCAAGCTGCAGGTGGGCGTTCCATTTCTGCTGGACACCGTCGATCGGCTGGCGGCACTGCGGCCCGGTTGCCGCTTTCTGCTGCCGCTGGCCCCCACCACCGGCGTCGAGGACCTGCTTGCCTATGCCGGCCCGGCCAATCCGCTGCACCGTCACTACAGCAGCGGCACCCCTGCGCTCGAGGCGGGTGCGCGCCCGCGCTTGGTCACGCCTGCGGGCACCACGATTGAGCTGATCACAGCCCATCCGGCCCATGGCCTCCTCAGCCAGTGCGCCCTGGCCCTGACCACCGTGGGCGCCAACACCGCTGAGCTGGGGGCGCTGGGGGTGCCGATGATCGTGTTGGTGCCCACCCAGCATCTGCAGGTGATGCAGGCCTGGGATGGGGCGCTGGGGCTGGTGGCGCGCCTGCCGTTGCTGCGCTGGCTGCTGGGGCTGGCGCTCACGGCCTGGCGGCTGCGGCACCGGGGTTTTCTGGCCTGGCCCAACATCACCGCACAGCGGGCGGTGGTGCCCGAGCGGGTGGGGGCGGTCACCCCAGAGCAGATCGCCGCTGAGGCCGCCGACTGGCTGGCCCATCCGGCTCGCCTGGAGGGGATGCGCGATGACCTGCGCAGCCTGCGCGGCCAGCCCGGCGCGGTCAGCGCCATGGCCCAGATGGTGCAGGACCTGCTGCCGCCGGCTCCTGCTGCCTAACGTCAGCGCAAGCTGCTGTTTCAACCCCCTTTGGCGATGAGCGATCCCACCGACTCCACGGCTGCATCCGCCTGCGGTCTGCCCAGCGGCCTGGCCCGCAGCCTCGATCAGGAGGCCTGGCGACAGCGGCTCACCCCGGAGCAGTTCGCCGTGACGCGGCAGGGTGGCACCGAACGGGCCTTCACCGGCGCCTATTGGAACCACAAGGCCTACGGGATGTACCACTGCATCTGCTGTGGCGCCGAGCTGTTCAGTTCGGACTCCAAGTTTGATTCCGGCACCGGCTGGCCCAGCTTTTGGGATGGGGTGAGCGCCGGCGCGATCACCACCCTCGAAGACCGCAGCCACGGCATGGTGCGCACCGAGATCCGCTGTGCCAACTGCGAAGCCCACCTGGGCCATGTGTTCAATGACGGCCCACCGCCCACCGGGCAGCGCTACTGCGTCAATTCACTCTCGCTCGACTTCAAGGCCCGCTGAGCCCGCCCCTGCCCTTCACCAGGGATCGTCGAGGGGTTCGGGATCAACGTCGAGAGGCTCGCGGCCGTCGTAGCGGGGTTCGCGCCGGGGTAGGGGACCCCGGGGTTCGCGCTCATCGCCATAGCGCCGTTCGGGTTCGGGCTCATCGAGGTAGCGGCGCTGGCGGAGAGGTTCCCGTTCGCGTCGCTCCTCCACCTCGACGTAGTCGAGCTCGTCGTCAGAGGTGAAGGCGCGATTGCTGGCCGGCTGGATGCGGCGCTGTTCGCTGGCGCTGGGCACTCCAGGAGCCAGCTGATTTTCCACCGGCACCATGCCGACGCGGTAGCGCTCGCGCTCCTCCTGCTCCCAGCTGGGGCCGCCGATGCCCAGCTTTTCGAGCAGGCCGGTGCCGAGCTGCTTGAGCTTCTCTTCGGCCCCCTCGTAGACGATGATCCGATCCGGGCCGCTGCTGACAATCTCTTCGACGGTGAGCTCCCAGGTGCTGAGCACCCCTTCACCCAACAGCGGCACGCCCACGGCCCCGAGCACCAGGGTGGTGAGGTCGCCCGTTTCGATGTCGAAGCTGAACCCCAGCACTCGCCCCAGGGTTTCGCCGGCCTCAGTGATCACCTGGCAGTTGATCACCTTGCTGTAGCGCTCGGGGTTGAACCCCTCGGCCAGTGAATCGGCCGAATCCACCAGGATCACATCGCCCACCTGGCGGATGCGGTCCAGGGGCATCCAGCGGGGCAGGCCCGGCAGGAAGCGGGTGAGCGGGTTGTCGCGCAGGCCCAGGGCCACCACTTCGCGCCGGTCGATGTCGACCACCACCTCGCCGACCACCCCCAGCCGGCGGCCCGTGTCACGGGTGATGACCTGGGTGCCCATCAGCTCCGAGCGCAGCCAGAGGCGGTCGCTGGGTGCGCCGGCGACCGGATCGGCAGAAGGGGGGATCGAAGAGGTCAAATCCTGTGGTGGTGGGAGGTGCTCAGACCCATCGGGCCATTGTGGCGCAAGCCGCAGGCTCAGGCTGCGGGCGGTAACCCCACCACCTGGGTGTGGGCGCCGCGGGCCTGGGTCACGCCGATGGTGCGGTTCGAGGCGGCGATCATCGGCCTGCGGTGGCTCACCACCAGAAACTGAGCCTCATCGGCCTGGCTGGCGATCAGGGCAGCCAGGCGCTCGACGTTGACCCCATCCAGGAAGCTGTCGACCTCATCGAGGGCATAGAAGGGGGAGGGTCGGAAGCGCTGCAGGGCAAACAGGAAGCTGAGGGCCGTGAGTGATTTCTCGCCGCCGCTCATCGCCGCCAGGCGCCGCACCGCCTTGCCCTTGGGGTGGGCCACCAGGGTGAGACCGCCGTCGAGCGGCGATTCCGGGTTTTCCAGCTGCAGATGGCCTTCGCCATCCGAGAGGCCGGCGAAGATCGTGCGGAAGTGCCCGTCGACAGCGGTGAAGGCCTCCATGAAGGCCTCCTGCCGCAGGGTTGCCACGGTTTCGATGCGCAGCAGCAGCTCTTCGCGCTCCTTGCTCAGCACCTCGAGACGACCCTCCAGCTCGGCCAGGCGCTGCTCCAGCTGCTCCAGTTCCTCAAGCGCCAGCATGTTGACGGGTTCCAGCGCTTCCATGCGGGATTGCAGGCTGCGCAGCTCGGCCTGCAAGGCCTCGAGCCCGTTGTTGCGCACCTCCTCGGGAATCTCTGGCAGAGGGTCGGGCAGCTCCTGCTCCAGCTGCTCCACCCGCAGGCTTTCGCTGCGCTGCTGCTCGGCCAGGGCCTCCAGCTCCTCGCCCAGGCGGCTGAGCTCCCACTGTTGCTGCTGCAGGGTCTGGCGCAGGCTCGCCAGCTGGGCTTCGGCGGCATCGCGCTGCCGCCGTTTCTCGCCGAAGCGGGTCTGCAGTTCGGCCTGCTGGGTTTCGAGCTCGGCGCGGCGCTGTTGATCGGCCTGTTGTTGCTCTTTCCTGCGTTGGCGTTCGGCCACCAGGGCTTCGACGGCGGCCACCAGCCGCTGTTCATCCGTGCCGGTGGCTTCGAGCTGGCTGCGCAGCCGCTCGATCGCCAGGCCCCGTTCACGGCGGCTGGCCAGCAGGGTGTCGCGGTGCTGGCGCGCGGCCGTCAGGGCCCCATCGGCGGCTTCCAGCTCCTGCTGGAGCCCGGCCCAGCGGTCGGCATCGCCGCTGGCCTGGGCCTGCTGTTCGGCCTGCTCAAGGGTGGCGCGCTGCTGCTGCAGTGGGATCAGAGCCTGCTCGAGCTCCTGCTGGCGCTGCTGGTCGGCAGCAATCGCCGATCGCAGTTGGGCCAGGCGCTGCTCCAGCTGCTGCTGGCGCTGCTGGTGGGGGGTGAGGTTGCGCTGGGCGGCGGTGCGTTCGGCTTCCAGGGCCGCCTGACGCTGCTGGCGCTGCAGCAACGCGGGCCGGATCGTTTCGAGCTGCTGGCTGACCTCGGCTTCGCGCCGCCCGCAGGCCACCAGGCTTTCGCCCAGCTCGAGCAGCCGCCGCCGCAGCGGTTCGGCCTCATCGCCATCGCTGCTGCGGCCGAACCCCAGCTGGCCGCTGCGCTGCTGCAGGCTGCCGCCGGTCATCGCGCCGGTCTTCTCCAGCAGCTCCCCCTCGAGCGTCACGGCGCGGCTGCGGCCCAGTTCGCGGCGGGCGTTGGCCAGGGTGTCAAACACCAGCGTGTCGCCGAACACGTAGCGGAACACCTCGGCATACACCGGTTCGTGGCGCACCAGATCGACCGCTTTGCCGATCAGACCCGCGCCACCACCACCGGCCGGTGCGCCGCCGCGCTGGAGGGCGGCGGCCCCACTGCTGCCTGACCCGCCGCCGCGGATCTTGTTGAGCGGCAGGAAGGTGAGCCGGCCGGCGCGCTTGGTTTTGAGCAGCTCGATCGCCTGGGCGGCGATGCGGTCGTCATCGACCACCACCTGGCCCAGACGGGCGCCGGCGGCCACCTCGAGCGCCACGCGCACGCGCTCGTCGACCTCGCCCAGCTGGGCCACAGGCCCGTGGATGCCCTCGAGGCCGGCCTCCAGCAGCATCCGCAGGGCGCCGGTGCCGCGGCTCTCCTGCAGGGTTTCGCGGCGGCTGTCGAGCCGGGCGATCTCGCGCTCGAGCGTGGCCTGCTCCTGCTCTAGGCGGTTGCGGGTGCGCTGCTGCAGGGCCAGCTCCTCGGCCAGCTCCTGAACCTTTCGCTGGGCGCTGTGGAGCGCTTCGAGCAGCTGTTGCCATTCGCCATCGACGCTGGCGAGCTGCTCCTGCACGGTCTGGTTGCTGTTGAGCTCGGCGCTGGCCTCATCGCTGAGCTCTGCCAGGCGCTCGAGCTGCTGCCGCAGCCGCTCCTGCAGCTGCTGATGCTCGGCCTCCAGGGGAGCCAGCTGGGCGCCGAGCTGCTGGCGTTGCTGGCTGCGTTGCTTCTG
>VGPQ01000122.1 GCA_016882555.1 Cyanobacteria bacterium M_surface_7_m2_040 | reverse complement strand
CCCAGCGCGGTGGGCAAGCCGCCCCTGCCGAGCAAGCCCGTGGTGATCGCTGCCAAGCCTGCCCGCCCCGGAGCACCGACGCCCAGCCGCCCGGGACAACCCAGCGGCGCGCGGCCCGCTCCTGGGGCCGGGCGCCCGGGACGACCGGAATTGATCGGCAAACCGATCAGCGCTCCCACCAGCCCGCCGAGCCGGCCGGGCGCACCGGCGCCCACACGACCGAGCCCTGGCGGCGCGGGCCGTCCCACCCCAACCGGTGGAGGCCGAGCGGCTGGAGGCAGGCCGGGTCCAACGCCGCTGGAGCTGGTCGGCAAGCCGATCCGCCGGGATGGCAGCAGCGGCCCGGGCGATCGCCCGGGCATGCCTGGCCGCCCCGGCATGCCCCCCGGCATGCGCCGGCCCATGGCCCCGGGCGAGCTGATGCAACTGCAGAAGCCGTCACCCGGCCGCCCATCGGCTCCTCCGCCGCGCCGGCCCGGCGAACGCAGCGAAGGCGGTGGCACCGACGGAACCAGCACCCCAGATCTGGTGAGGCCCAGCGCCACGCCCCCCAGCGCGCCGCGCCGGCCAGGCTTCCGCACCCCCCAGCCCGCCGGTGCCGCCACCCGGGCACGACGCCCGGACTGGGACGACAGCGCCAAGCTGGAGGCCCTGCGCAGCCGCACGCCGCAGAAGCAGCGCACCAAGGTGCACATTATCGGTGAAAACGATGATGCCCTCACGGCTGAAACCGGTGGCTTTGCCGGCGAACAGGAGGCCGTGGTGCTGCAGGCCAGCCTGGCCCGGCCTGCCAAGCCCCGCAGCGCCCCGGGATCGGCATCCAAGCCGACCGTGGCGGTGCGCAAACGCAAGAAGGAAACCACCCGCCAGCGCCAGCGCCGCCGCGCCATGGAACTGCGCGCCTCGCGCGAGGCCAAGGCGGTGCGGCCCGAAATGCTGGTGGTGCCCGAGGGCAACCTCACCGTGCAGGAGCTGGCCGAGAAGCTCGGCGTCGAGAGCTCCGAGATCATCAAGAGCCTCTTCTTCAAGGGGATCATCGCCACCGTCACCCAGAGCCTCGATCTGTCGACGATCGAAGCGGTGTCCGATGAATTCGGCGTGCCGGTGCTCGAGGACGATGTCCAGGAGGCGGCCAAGAAGACCGTCGAGATGATCGAGGCGAGCGACCTCGCCCACCTGATCCGCCGTCCGCCGGTGGTCACGGTGATGGGTCACGTCGACCACGGCAAGACCAGCCTGCTGGATGCGATCCGCAAAACCCGCGTGGCGGCGGGCGAGGCCGGTGGCATCACCCAGCACATCGGCGCCTATCAGGTGGAGGTGCCCCACGCAGGGGCGATGCGCAAGCTCACCTTCCTCGACACCCCGGGCCACGAAGCCTTCACCGCCATGCGGGCCCGCGGCACCAAGGTGACCGACGTGGCCGTGCTGGTGGTGGCCGCCGATGACGGCGTGCGCCCCCAGACCCTGGAAGCCATCAGCCATGCCCGCGCGGCCGAGGTGCCGATCGTGGTAGCGATCAACAAGATCGACAAGGAAGGGGCCTCCCCCGACCGGGTCAAGCAGGAGCTGTCGGCGTTGGATCTGGTCGCCGAAGACTGGGGCGGCAGCACGGTGATGGTGCCGGTCAGCGCCATCAAGGGTGAAAACGTCGACGCACTGCTGGAGATGATCCTGCTGGTCTCCGAAGTGGAGGATCTGCAGGCCAACCCCGATCGCATGGCCAAGGGCACCGTGATCGAGGCACACCTCGACAAGGCCAAGGGACCTGTGGCCACGTTGTTGGTGCAGAACGGCACCCTGCGGGCCGGCGATGTGGTGGCAGCGGGTCCCGTGTTGGGCAAGGTGCGCGCCATGGTCGACGACACCGGCAAGCGGGTCAAGGAAGCCGGGCCTTCGTCTGCGGTGGAGGCCCTCGGCTTCAGCGAGGTGCCCACCGCCGGTGACGAATTTGAGGTCTATCCCGACGAGAAGGCCGCCCGGGCCGTGGTGGGCGATCGCGCCAGCGAAGCCCGTGCCACGCGCCTGGCCCAACAGATGGCCTCGCGCCGGGTGTCGCTGGCCTCGATGTCGGGCCAGGCCAGCGAGGGCGAGCTCAAGGAGCTCAACCTGATCCTCAAGGCCGACGTCCAGGGTTCGGTGGAGGCGATCCTCGGCTCGCTCGAGCAGCTGCCCCAGGGCGAGGTGCAGGTGCGGGTGCTGCTCTCGGCCCCGGGCGAAATCACCGAAACCGATGTCGACCTGGCGGCCGCCTCGGGTGCGGTGATCGTGGGCTTCAACACCTCGATGGCCCCGGGGGCCAAGCGCGCTGCCGATGCCACCGGCGTCGATGTGCGCGACTACGACGTCATCTACAAGCTGCTGGAGGACATCCAGATGGCCATGGAAGGCCTGCTCGAACCCGAGCTGGTCGAAGAGGCCCTGGGCGAAGCCGAGGTGCGGGCCGTGTTCAGCATCGGCAAGAGCGCCGTGGCGGGCTGCTACGTCACCACGGGCAAGCTGCAGCGCAACTGCAAGGTGCGTGTGTGGCGCGACAAGGAAAAGGTCCACGAAGGCGACCTCGACTCACTGCGCCGCAACAAGGACGACGTCAAGGAGGTGGCCACCGGTTTCGAGTGCGGCATCGCCTGCGATCGTTTCAACGCCTGGCAGGAAGGCGACCGGGTGGAGGCCTACAAGCTGGTCACCCAGCGCCGCACCCTGAGCACCTGAAACGCAGCGACTCACCATGACCCCCCGCAGCGCGCCCTACCTCTGGGTCCAGCTGATCAACGGGGGGGCGCTGCCGCTGGAGGCTTTGCTGCTGCTGCTGCTGCTGGCTGGCGCCGACCCTGGTCCGGTGCCCGCCTTGGAGCGGTTGCTGGCCTGGGCGCTGGGGGCAGCGGCACCGGCCCTGCTGCTGTGGCAGCGGCCCGCGAATCCACGCTCGCTGCTGCTGCTGAGCGGCAAGAGCAGCGATTGCAGCGATCTGGAGCAGGCAATGATCGTCGAGGGCAGCCGGATGCGGGCGCCACGGCTGATCTTCGCCTTGGGCGTGGTGGTGGTGCTGCCGCTGCTGGGCTGGCTCGATGCCACCGCAGCCCTGGCTAGCCAGCTGAGCCCGCTGCACAACGCCGATCGACTGGTCTGCCTGATGGCGGCCTCCGGCGTGTTGGCTCTGATGGTGTGGCAATGGCAGCAACTGATCCAGGCGACCTGGCTGTTGATCCCAAACCAGGGCCCAGCAGCCGACAGCGCTACGCCAGCACCCCAATCAGCAGGCGCATCCACCACGACCCGCAGCCTCGGCCTGCCCCTGCTGCGCTGGCCACACCTGGAGTGGCCTGTCAGGGCTGAGCAAGCCAGCCCGTGGCTTCACCAGGCCCATGACGAAGCGCTGAGCCCGCCAGAGCGGGATGCTGCTGAGGCGAGTCAGTCAGAGCTGATTGAGGCCGAGGTGGCGGCTGAGGCAGGGGAGCTGGAGTCCAGGGAGCCTGTGGCCGATGAGCTTGAGGTTGATGAGGTTGTGGCTGATGAGCCTGAGCCTGGGGAGCTTGATGCTGAGCAAGGGGATCTTGCAGGAGAGCCCGGTGAGCTTGAGGCGGAGCCCGAGGAGCGAGCCGCTGAGGCTGTGGCGCATGCAGCTGAAGTCCTCGCGGGTGAGGCCCTCGCGGGTGAGGTGCTTGAGGCCGAGGTGCTTGAGGCTGAAGTGATCGATCCCGGCGATTCAGCTGTCCCGTTGCCGGTCGAACCAGAGCAACCCCCCAAACACGAGGAAGGCGACGATCTGGATCAACAGATCCGTTGACCCAACCTCCGACCCCGCCGCGGCGCGCATGGCCATGGTGGCGAGCCCCACGGCAGCCGATGCGGCCAGGGCCACCCACAGGCCGCGCCGCAGGCCGCGCCAGGGCGTGCGCGCTTCCTGCAGCAAGCGAGCCTTGAGCTCTGGGTCCAGGGGCTTTGGATGCGGCGCCACAACGAAAGCTCCTGTCCTGGTTCAGATGGTAGGTTCGGGGGCCGCGCCGGTGTAGCTCAGCGGTAGAGCAACTGATTCGTAATCAGTAGGTCGCAGGTTCAAATCCAGTCACCGGCTTTTGCCTTCCACACACCGCCGCTGGGAGGTCATCCAGCAGGGCCGCCTCGGGCTGATCAAGGGGCGAGGCGGGCGGCGCTGACACCGCTGCGGCTTCCGGGGCGATCAGGTCCACCGCCCGACGCGCATCGCCCAACACCTGCAGGAGCAGGCCAGGTGTGTCCCTGAGCAACGCGATCCAGCTGGCGAGGTAGGAGGCGTGGTTGGCCAGATCGCTACCGATCTCGAGACGATCACCCAGCAACACCGAACCGAGTTCTGCCACCAGCTCCTCGCGGGCATAGCTGGGACTGCTGGGGCTGCCGGCAAGGTCACGGGCCAGGCGGGTCCGATGGCCTGTGCTGTGCACCACCTCATGGGCCCAGGTGGCATAGAAGGCAGCGGCGCTGTGAAAGGCGCAACGCACCGGCAGCAGGATGCGATCAGCCGACGGCACATAACAGGCGTGATCACTGCCGTGGGTGACTGCTACGGGCCAGGCGCCAAGCACCGCTTCCGCCGCAGCCAGGCGCTCTGGTTCGCCGCGACGGGCCGTGTGTGCCCTGAGCGATCGCTGCTGCAACAAAGCCGGTAAGGCCTCACCCACCAGATCAGCGGCGTTGAACACCGGCACCGGCCGGTAGCTCACCCAGGCAGACGCATCCTGATCAGACGGCGGAGCGATGGTGCTCGCATCGCCGAAGGCCGCAACCCGGGGCTGGCTGCTGCGGCGATGCACCTGGGGGCGCAGCACCATCACCGCCTGGCTGCCCTGCCGGGGCACCAATCCCAGAGCCCTGGCCTCTCCCCAGCCGCACCAGAAGGGAAGGGCCGAACCCCGCAGGTGCATCCCCAGGGTCAGGAGGATCGGATTGGCACCGCGGTAGCGGCGGCCTGAGCGCAGATTGACATGGTGACCAGGGCCTGCCACATCCCACTCCCGCCGCCAGGGCGTGGTGCCGCGCTCCAGCAGCGCAATCAGCGAGGCCACCAGGCGCTCGGTCTGAGCTGGGTCCATGAATCGAGGAGAGGGTGTTCTCCTGATCCAGTTCCACCACCTGTTTCATGCAGCCGTGCGGCTGGGCCTGCTCAAAGCAACGCAGGCAACGGAAGCACGGGCCGCTGCCCCTCGGGCAGGTCGCGCAACAGGGTGAAATCGCTGAAGTCAAACCCGGGGCCAACACAGCAACTCACCAGG
>VGPQ01000121.1 GCA_016882555.1 Cyanobacteria bacterium M_surface_7_m2_040 | reverse complement strand
CGTGGCAGCGGGTCGAAGGGCAGGATCCGCTCGACCCCCTTGTTGCCCGAATCGTTGAGGCGGAAGGTGGCGCCCAGCCGCTTGAGCAGCACGCCGGCAGCGGCGTGGTTGCGGTTGAGCTCCTCGAGCCCCAGCTTGCCCAGGGAGGAGAGCAGGGGCTGCAGGGCCTGCCGCGGTTCGTCCGGGGCCTGAAAATATTCGTCGTAGCCGCGGTTGGGCCGGTAGGCGGTGAACATCGCTGCGGACCTCGCTGCTGGGTTCGATCCTGCTCAGCGGAGGGGGGTGTCTCCGGTGGTGGTTGCTACGAAATCACCAATGAATGGTTCAGCAGGGACCTGTTTGCGCCCTGACAGCAGGCTCTGACAGCCGGCCCCTACAGCAGGAAGTACCGCTGGGCCATGGGCAGCTCGGTGGCCGGTTCGCAGGTCAGCAGTTCGCCGTCGGCGAACACCTCGTAGGTCTGGGGGTCCACCGCCATGGCCGGGGTGGCGGTGTTGTTTTTCATGCTGGCCTTGCCGATGCCGCCGCGGGTGTTGAGCACCGGCACGCAGGGGCGCTTCAGGCCCAGCTGGCGGGGCACGTCGGCATCGAGCGCCGCCTGGCTGACAAAGGTCAGGCAGCTGGGGGCCAGGGCCGCTCCGTAGGCGGCAAACATCGGCCGGCCATGCACCGGCCCGGGGGTGGGAATCGAGGCATTGGCGTCGCCCATCTGCGCCCAGACGATCGAGCCGCCCTTGAGCACCAGCTCGGGCTTGACCCCGAAGAACCCCGGCTTCCACAGCACCAGGTCGGCCAGCTTGCCCACCTCCACCGAGCCGATCTGGCTGTCGAGGCCGTGGGCGATCGCCGGGTTGATCGTGGTCTTGGCGATGTAGCGCTTGAGGCGGGCGTTGTCGTGGCGCCCCCCCGCGGCCGCGTCCTCGCTCAAGGGGCCGCGCTGCAGCTTCATTTTGTGGGCGGTTTGGAAGGTGCGGATGATCACCTCCCCCACCCGGCCCATGGCCTGGGAGTCGCTGGCGATGATTGAAAAGGCGCCCAGGTCGTGGAGGATGTCTTCGGCGGCGATCGTTTCGCGGCGGATGCGCGATTCGGCGAAGGCCACATCCTCGGGAATCTTCGGGTCGAGGTGGTGGCACACCATCAGCATGTCGAGGTGCTCCTCGAGGGTGTTGACGGTATAGGGGCGCGTCGGGTTGGTGCTGCTGGGCAGCACGTTGGCCTCGCCGCAGATCTTGATGATGTCGGGGGCGTGGCCGCCGCCCGCCCCTTCGGTGTGGAAGGTGTGGATCGTGCGGCCGCCGATGGCGCGGATCGTGTCTTCGACGAAGCCGGCTTCGTTGAGGGTGTCGCTGTGGATGCACACCTGCACGTCGAACGCATCGGCCACCGTCAGGCAGCAGTCGATCGCCGCCGGCGTGGTGCCCCAGTCTTCGTGCAGCTTGAGGCCGCAGGCCCCGGCCCTGATCTGCTCCTCCAGGGCCTCGGGGGCGGAGGCGTTGCCCTTGCCGAAAAAGCCCAGGTTCACCGGGAGGCCCTCGGCGGCCTGCAGCATGCGGCCGATGTGAAAGGCTCCCGGCGTGCAGGTGGTGGCATTGGTGCCGGTGGCCGGGCCGGTGCCGCCCCCCAGCAGGGTGGTGACGCCGCTGGCCAGGGCGGTCTCGATCTGCTGCGGGCAGATGAAGTGCACGTGGGTGTCGATCGACCCGGCGGTGATGATGTGCCCTTCGCCGGCGATCGCCTCGGTACCCGGGCCCACCACGATCGTCACCCCCTCCTGGGTGTCGGGGTTGCCCGCCTTGCCGATCGCCACGATGCGGCCGTCGCGGATGCCGATGTCGGCCTTGACGATGCCCCACCAATCGAGGATCAGGGCGTTGGTGATCACGGTGTCGACGGCCCCGGCGGCGCGCGTGGTCTGGGCCTGGCCCATGCCGTCGCGGATCACCTTGCCGCCACCGAACTTCACCTCATCGCCGTAGACGGTGAAGTCCTTTTCAACTTCCAGGACCAGCGCGGTGTCGGCCAGCCGCAGCCGGTCCCCGGTGGTGGGGCCATAGGTCTCGGCGTAGGCGCGTCGCGAGATGCGGTAGGCCATCGGGGTTGTGCGGTGATGCGGATGGGGTCGTCGTGGTGGGCGCGAGCAGACCAGGGATCAATCCAGCGGCCCATTTACGAGGCCGTTGAAGCCGAACACGCGGCGTTCGCCCGCAAACGGCACCAGCTGCACCGTGCGGGTGTCGCCAGGCTCGAAGCGGATCGCCGTGCCAGCGGGGATGTCCAGCCGCTGACCGAGGGTTGCCTCGCGGTCGAACTGCAGCGCGGCGTTGGCCTCATGGAAGTGAAAGTGGGAGCCCACCTGCACCGGACGATCGCCGGTGTTGGCCACCGTCACGGTGGTGACCGGCCGGCCGGCGTTGAGCTCCAGCTCACCGGGTTCGGGAATCAGTTCGCCGGGGATCAGGGGGGGCATCAGCGAATCGGATCGTGCAACGTCACCAGCTTGGTGCCGTCGGGGAAGACCGCCTCGATCTGCACCTCATTCACCAACTCGGCGACGCCCTCCATCACCTGCTCGCGGCTGAGCCAGGTGCTGCCCTCAGCCATCAGCTGGGCCACGCTTTTGCCGTCGCGGGCCCCTTCGAGCACCTGGAAACTCAGCCAGGCCACAGCTTCGGGGTGGTTGAGCCTGAGCCCGCGGGCCAGGCGACGCTCCGCCAGCAGGGCTGCGGTCACGATCAGCAGCTTGTCCTTTTCCTGTGGGGTCAGGTGCATGCCATCACTGTGGCAGCCGCGCTGGCCTTCGAGCGTTCAGGTTGAACCATGGTGCCGCCCCAGGGTTGCTCCTGGAAGGGCCAGACCCGCGGCAGCTCCGGCGCCGCCAGGCCGCCCTGGGCCCGCAGCCGCGCCCAGATGCGGCAGAACCAGAACCGCGCCGCCTGGGTGGAGGAACCGCTGTAGCGGGCGATGAGCCCTTGGGACAGGGCGCCGCAGGCCATCGTGCCCGTCAGGCCTGCGCGGTCGGCGCGGCAGCCGGCCAACAGCTCGGCCATGGCCCCGGCGTCAACGGGTTGGGGTGCCGCCCAGACCAACGAGCCAAAAACGGCATCCCCCCCCAGCCCATGGGGACTGCTGAGCGCTTCGCCGCCCAGCTCGAGCCGGTCGACCAGCTCCCAGCGGCTGCCGCCGGGCAGCTGCCGGCAGATCTCCACGGAGGAGCGCCAGCACCCCTGGCCCAGCCCCTCACCGGCGGCGGTGCGTCCGAACCGCACCACATCGGCGGTCAGAACGGCTGCATCGGCGGCCAGCCGCACGGAGAGCTGTTGCTCAAGCAAGGCGCCGTCGTAAAGCACCAGCTCTTGCGGCATCCACTCCAGGGTGCTGCCGGCGGCCAGCTCCATCGCCACCCGCTGCCGCGCCCACTGGCCGTTCGGGTGCAGGCGCGAGCGCGCCACGCTGCCGTAGGCCTTCTGGGCTGCCACGGTGGTGATCAGGGCGCGGCTGCCAGGGCCCGCGTCGAGCTGCAACTCCAGCTGATCACCGCCCACGAGGCCACCTGCCGTGTGCAACAGGGGCAGCTCGCAATGGCCGCCGCTCTGCTGAAAGGCGCGCTGCAGCTTGAGCGGTGCCGTGGCGCCCCCCTGGTGAACGGTGCGGTCACCACGGCGCTCAAACCGCAACCAGGCCTCGGCCTGCCAGGGGGCCATTCGGGTGCCAGTGTGCAGAGGCAACCTTCACTTTGCTGCAGTGGCCTCGTTGGTGCTGCTCACGCGACTGGACCCGCACGATCCTTGCCCTGCCGGGGTGGAGCGGCGGCTGCAGATGAGCCTCAGCGCCGAGCAGCGCACCAGCCTGCGGGGCCATCGCTGCAGCACCTGCGGTCAGGACCTGTTGCTGCAGCTCCCCCGGGGCACCCCCCTGCAGCCCGGTGAGCGGTTGCTCAGCGCCGACGCGCAGGTGCTCGTCGAGGTGTTGGCTGCTCCCGAGCCTCTGCTGCGGGTGAGCAGTGGCGATCCCCTGGCCCTGCTGCAGGCGGCCTATCACCTGGGCAACCGCCATGTGGCCCTGGAGATCCACCAGGACCACCTGCTGTTGCCGTTTGACAGCGTGCTGCTGGACCTGTTGCGCCACCGCGGCCTGCAGGTGGAGACGTTTGCAGCTCCCTTTGCTCCGGAGGCAGGCGCCTATGGCGCCGGAGACCATGGCCACCACCACTGATGCCGCCCTGCTGCGCCTGTTTCAACTGGTGAGCCCCGCGCTGCCGGTCGGCGCCTTCAGCTACTCCGAGGGTCTGGAGGTGTTGCAGCACCAGGGCCGGCTGGGCACCGCCGCCGAGCTGCAGCAGTGGCTCGAGGCCGAACTGCAACGCGGTGCCGTCACGCTCGAGGCGGCAGCATTGGCGGCGCTGGGGGCCTGCATTGCCCGCTGGCGCGGGGGCGACACCACAGCGCAGATCGCGCTGGTCGAACTGGATGCCTGGCTGCTGGCGCAGCGGGAGGCGGCCGAGCTGCGCGCCCAGCAGCGTCAGATGGGCCAGTCGCTGTTGCAGCTGCTCGCTGAAGTGACAGGCCCGCTGCTGCCCCTGCCCGTGCCTGCGCCGGTGGGTCTGGCCTGGCCCGCCGCGTTTGCCTGGGCCGGGGCCTGTCTGGAGTTGGGCTCGCCCGTGCTGGAGCAGGCCTACCTCTACGGCTGGACTGCCAACCAGATCAGTGCGGCCGTGCGCCTGGTGCCGCTCGGACCCACCGAGGGTCAGCGGCTGCAGTTGGCGCTGTCGCCCTTGATCGCCCAGCGCGCCCAGGAGCTCGCGCAGGCCCACCCCCGCAGCCTCTGGAGCTCCGGGGTCGGAGCCGGGCTGGTGCAGCTTCAGCACAGCGAGCTCTATTCACGGTTGTTTCGCAGTTAGCCGCTCAGGGCTTGTCGCTTGGGTCCGCAGCTGGCTGCAGCAATCGCAGCAGCCAGCTGCGGTTGAGGTTGCCCAGCAACTGGTTGCTGCTTTCGGCCAGGGCATGCACCTGCTCCAGGGTGCTCTGCAGCTGGCTGAGGGTCTGGTTGAGGTTGGTGCTGGTGGCGCGCAGGTCGTTGCTGATGGCACCGGCTTTGCCGCCCAGCTCCTGCTCCAGCGTGTTGGTCAGGCGTTGTCCGCCCTGCAGGGTGCGGTCGAGCTCATCGAGGCTGCGGGGCAGCCCTTTCTGCACCAGGGCGGTGGCGCCGTCGATCCCCTGTTGCAAGGCCAGACGGCTGCCGGCCAGTTCGTTGA
>VGPQ01000120.1 GCA_016882555.1 Cyanobacteria bacterium M_surface_7_m2_040 | reverse complement strand
AGGTTGCTCGTCGGGCTGGGTGTAATCCTCTTTCTCACCCATCAGCGCCGACAGCTCTTCCTCTTCCACGGTGCTGACCTCGGTGCTGGCCGTTTCCTCATCGGCCACCAGGCGGCCACTGGTCTCAAGCCAGCTCAGCAGGTCGGGTTCATCGCGCAGGGGCAGCACCGGTGCCGGCTCCTGACGTCCGTAGCGGGTGAGCGAGGGGTTGATGCTGTCGAGCTTGTTGGTGTCGATGCTTGCAAGCTTGCTCATGGACGGAATCTTCTGCGCGCTGGCCAATCCATCAGATTAGCGGTCTGGCCTGCTGGCGACCATGCTGCGTGACCTGCTCCGCTACTGGGCGCTGAGTCTGATGCTCAGCGCTGTGCTGGTGGCCGCCGGGGAGCGCTGGCGCCAACCCTTGCCGGTGCAGCCCTGGCTGGTGGCGGCCTTGGTGCTGATCCCGCCACTGCTGATGCTGGGCTGGTTGGCGCTGCACTGGTCGCTGCCCGGCGAGGGGGGAGAATCGCAGCAGTCCAAGGCAGATGAGCTCTGATGGGTCGGGCGACAAAGGCAGTGCTGGCGTACTCGGGTGGTGTCGACACCAGCGTCTGCATTCCCTACCTGAAGCAGGAATGGGGTGTGGAGGAGGTGATCACCTTCGCCGCTGACCTCGGCCAGGGCGATGAGCTGGAGCCGATCCGACAGAAGGCGCTCGATTCGGGGGCCAGCCAGTCGATCGTGGGCGATCTGATCGACCCCTTCATTCGCGAATTTGCCTTCCCCGCGATTCGCGCCAATGCCTTGTATGAAGGCCGCTACCCGCTCAGCACGGCCCTGGCGCGCCCCCTGATTGCCCGTCGCCTGGTGGAGATCGCCCGCGAGGTGGGTGCCGACGCTGTGGCCCACGGCTGCACCGGTAAGGGCAACGACCAGGTGCGCTTCGATGTGGCCATCGGCGCCCTGGCGCCCGACCTCAAGGTGCTCGCCCCGGCCCGCGAATGGGGCATGAGCCGCGAGCAGACGATCGCCTACGGCGAGCGCTGCGGCATTCCCTCGCCCGTGAGCAAGAAGTCGCCCTATTCGATCGACCTCAACCTGCTGGGGCGCTCGATCGAGGCGGGCCCGCTGGAAGACCCCAACGTCGAGCCGCCGGAAGAGATCTACGCCCTCACCGTGAGCATCGATGCCGCTCCCGCGCAGCCGCAGGTGGTGGAGATCGGTTTTGAGCAGGGCTATCCGGTCAGCATCGACGGGGTGCGGCTCGATCCGGTGAGCCTGATCCGCCAGGCCAATGGCCTGGCCGGCAGCCATGGCTTCGGCCGGCTCGACATGATCGAGAACCGGGTGGTGGGCATCAAGAGCCGCGAGATCTATGAAACCCCGGGCCTGTTGCTGCTGATCAGGGCGCACCAGGAGCTTGAGAGCCTCACCCTGGCCGCCGATGTGCTGCGCAGCAAGCGCCAGCTCGAGCAGCAATGGGCCGATCTGGTGTACCAGGGCCTCTGGTTTGGCCCGCTCAAGGACGCCATCGATGGCTTCATCGAGCGCACCCAACTGAGCGTCAACGGCAGCGTGCGGGTGAAACTGCACAAGGGCAGCGCCACGGTGGTGGGCCGCAGCTCAGCGGCCGACAGCCTCTATGTGGATGCGATGGCCACCTACGACAGCGGTGATCAGTTCGATCACCGCGCCGCCGAGGGGTTCATCTATGTGTGGGGTCTGCCGACGCGGCTATGGGCCGCCCGCCATCGCCTTCGCTGAAGTCATTGTTGGCCAGCGCCCGCAGCCGGCGGCGTGTGAACGGCAGCAACCGCGGCTGGCCCGGCCGCTGATCGCCAGCACCGTCGGCTGGAGTGCTGCCTGAACCGCGCAGCATCAGCAGTTGCTGGTGCAGTTGCGCGTTGTCGGCCAACAACCGTTGCTGTTGCTCCAGCAGCGGTTGCAGGCGTTCGTTGAACTTGCTTTCGAAGATGGCGGGCAGCTCCTCGAGCAGCCGCTCCATCTCTGCAATCCGGGCCCGTGTTTCGGCTAGTGCTTCGAGCCGCGGGTCCTGTTCCATGACAGGACCCTACTGGCACCGGCCCGGGGGTTCAACGCTCAGGCGTTGGCGGGCTCCATCGGAGCAGCTTCGCTGGTCACCGTGGGCAGCGAGCGGGGGGCGGGCATGGGGCCGTCCTGCTTGACGGTGAGGTAACGGATCACGTCTTCTGAGAGGCGCATCGCCCTCTCCAGCACGGCCACCTGCTGGCCGTCGCCGTTGTGGTTGAGCTGCACGTAGATGCCTTCGCGATGCTTGGCGATCGGATAGGCCAGACGACGCTTGCCGCGCATCTGGCAGTCGAGCACGTCGGCGCCGGCTTCGGTGATCACATCGCGGTACTTGGCGATATGGGTGTCCACCTCCTCCTCCGGAATGTCCGGACGCAGGATGTACATCGTTTCGTAATAAGGCTGCGTCATGGTCGCCTGATGATCAGGGGCAGGGGCCGGCGGGTGGTCCCACCAGCGACGGACCAACCAACCTATCAGTCAGTAGAGCTGCATCCGCACGGCCTCCGAGACCGTGGGGATGTCGGCTTCGCGGCCGCGCAGGCCCTCGACCACGCCAAAGAGGACCACCACCAGCGCCCCCAGGAACACGGTGTTGCTGAGGGTGCGCAGGGCAAACCCAGCTCCCAGTGGTGCCAGCAGCACACTGAACAGCAGCGACAGCAGCACCAGCACGATGTCGATCAGGATCGCCTGCAGCACGCTGAAGCGAATCAGGTAGGGCACCCGGCTGTTGCGCACCACGGCCAAAAACAGCACCAGGAACAGCACGAACCCCCCAAACGGCACCGCCTGTTGCAGCAGGGCCACGGGCAGGGCCGGCACGCTCAGCCACTGCAGCAGCGGCCACAACCCAAACAGCGAGCGGCCGAAGGGCACCGCATCGCTCCAGGGCAGCAGGTAGGCGGCGACGGCCAGCAGCCGTTGCCAGAGTGGAGGGTTGAGCATGCCTGCAGGCTAGGGGGTTTGCCCTGGCCCTTCAGCCTGGGGTGGCCAGGGCCGTTTCCAGGGCGGCGGTCATCGTCTCAACCGGCACGTCGTTGCGGCCAGTCCACAGCCGCAGGGCTGCAGCCCCCTGGTGCACCAGCATCGTGAGCCCATCGATGCTGCGGCAGCCCCGGGCTGCGGCCTGTTGCAGAAACCGCGTTGGCCTGGGCACGTAGATCAGGTCGTAGGCGGTGCTTCCGGCCTTGAGGGCCAGCAGCTCGGCGTCGCTGAGGGGGCAGGCCCCAGCGGCGGCCGGGTTGCTGGCCGAGGCCATGCCGGTGGGGGTGGTGTTGACCACCAGATCGGCGCTGGCCAGCAGGGGTCCGAGGCTGCCCGGCTGCCACTGCTGGGTTCGCAGCTGCGGGGCCCAGTCGGCGCAGCCGGTGGCAAAGGCCTCCAGGGCGTTAGGGCGCCGGCCCACCACGGTGATGCTCGTCAGCTGCAGCTCCACCAGGCCCGCCACCACGGCCCGGGCGCTGCCGCCGCAGCCGAGCACCACGGCCCGCTTGCCCTGCCAGGGCTCATGGCGCAGGGGCGCCAGAAAGCCTTCGACGTCGGTGTTGGTGCCGAACCAGCCGCCCCCCTCCAGTGGCACCAGCGTGTTGACGGCGCCCACGCGCTGGGCCAGGGGGCTGAGCTGCCGGCACAGGGCAGCCACCGCCTGCTTGTGGGGGATGGTGACGCTGAGCCCGCGGCAGCCCATCGCTTCAAGGCCCTGGACCACCGCGGCCAGGCGATCAGCTGGTGCCGGCAGGGCCAGATACACCCAGTCGAGCCCCAGGGCGGCCAGGGCGGCGTTGTGCATCGCCGGCGACAGCGAATGGCGCACCGGGTCGCCCAACACCCCGAGCAGGCCGGTGTGGGCGCTGATTGCGGTGGTCATCAGGGTTCCAGGGAGGGCCGCTGGTGCGCACCGTAACGGCTGGTTCGGCACCTGTTCGGGAACCACCCCTCGCCGGCAGCGGGGCTTGCTGATGAGGATGCACGCAGTCTGAATTTCATCACCCCAGGAGGTGGAACCCCATGGGCAAGGTCGTCGGTATTGATCTCGGCACCACCAACAGCTGCGTGGCTGTGATGGAAGGTGGCAAGCCCACCGTCATCGCCAACGCCGAAGGGTTCCGCACCACCCCCTCGGTGGTGGCCTACACCAAGAACCAGGACCAGTTGGTGGGCCAGATCGCCAAGCGCCAGGCGGTGATGAACCCCGAGAACACCTTTTATTCGGTGAAGCGCTTCATCGGCCGCCGCGTCGATGAGGTCAACGAGGAATCGAAGGAAGTGAGCTACGGCGTTGAGAAGGCCGGCTCCAACGTGAAGGTGAAGTGCCCGGTGCTCAGCAAGCAGTTTGCCCCCGAGGAGGTGAGCGCCCAGGTGCTGCGCAAGCTGGCCGAAGACGCCGGCAAGTACCTCGGTGAAACCGTCACCCAGGCGGTGATCACGGTGCCCGCCTACTTCAACGACTCCCAGCGCCAGGCCACCAAAGACGCCGGCAAGATCGCCGGCCTCGAGGTGCTGCGCATCATCAACGAACCCACCGCGGCGGCCCTGGCCTACGGCCTCGACAAGAAGAGCAACGAGCGCATCCTGGTGTTCGACCTGGGCGGCGGCACCTTCGACGTGTCGGTGCTGGAGGTGGGCGACGGCGTGTTCGAAGTGCTCTCCACCAGTGGTGACACCCACCTGGGTGGTGACGACTTCGACAAGGTGATCGTCGATCACCTGGCCGACACCTTCAAGGCCAACGAAGGCATTGACCTGCGCGCCGACAAGCAGGCCCTGCAGCGCCTCACCGAAGCCGCCGAGAAGGCCAAGATCGAACTCTCCAGCGCCACCCAGAGCGAGATCAATCTGCCGTTCATCACGGCCACCCCTGAGGGTCCCAAGCACCTGGATCTGACCCTCACCCGGGCCAAGTTTGAGGAGCTGGCCAGCAAGCTGATCGACCGCTGCCGCGTGCCCGTGGAGCAGGCGCTCAAGGACGCCAAGCTCTCCAGCTCCGAGCTCGACGAGATCGTGATGGTGGGCGGATCCACCCGCATTCCGGCCGTGCTCGAGCTGGTCAAGCGCACCACCGGCAAGGATCCCAACCAGACGGTGAACCCCGACGAGGTGGTGGCCGTGGGTGCCGCCATCCAGGGCGGCGTGCTGGCCGGTGAGGTCAAGGACATCCTGCTGCTCGACGTCACGCCCCTGTCGCTGGGTGTGGAGACCCTGGGCGGGGTGATGACCAAGATGATTCCCCGCAACACCACGATCCCGACCAAGAAGT
>VGPQ01000119.1 GCA_016882555.1 Cyanobacteria bacterium M_surface_7_m2_040 | reverse complement strand
TCGCCGAGTACGCCGCCTATGGCAAGCGTCTGGCGCCCCATGTGGTCGACTGCACCCGGACCATCCACCAAGCCGCCCGGGCCCGCAAGAACATTCTTTTTGAAGGCGCCCAGGGCACCCTGCTCGACCTCGATCACGGCACCTATCCCTATGTGACCTCGTCGAATCCGGTGAGCGGCGGTGCCTGCATCGGTGCAGGTGTCGGCCCCACCCTGATCGACCGGGTGATCGGGGTGGCCAAGGCTTACACCACCCGCGTCGGCGAGGGTCCCTTCCCCACCGAACTGGAGGGCAGCCTCAACGATCACCTCTGCGACCGCGGCCACGAATTCGGCACCACCACCGGCCGCCGCCGCCGCTGCGGTTGGTTCGACGGGGTGATCGGCCGGTATGCCGTCGAGGTCAACGGACTCGACTGCCTGGCGATCACCAAGCTGGACGTCCTCGACGAACTCGATGACATCCAGGTCTGCGTCGCCTATGAACTCGATGGCGAACGGATCGAGCACTTCCCCAGCAGCTCCGAGGACTTCGCCCGTTGCCGGCCGATCTACAACAGCATGCCGGGCTGGCAGAGCTCCACGGCCGATTGCCGCAGCCTTGACGACCTGCCCGCCGCCGCCATGGCCTACCTGCGCTTTCTGGCCGAGCTGATGGAGGTGCCGATCGCGATCGTGTCGCTGGGCGCCAGCCGCGACCAGACGATCGTGGTCGAAGACCCCATTCACGGCCCCAAGCGGGCCCTGCTGAGCGCCTGAGCACCCTGCTGCCTCGGGCGTCTGCTTCCCTGCCCTGTCCACTGCACAGCCACTGATGTCTGCGAAGTCCCTTGACGTTGTCGGCATCGGCAACGCGATCGTCGATGTGCTCGTCAAGACCGACGACGACACCATCGACAACCACGCCCTCACCAAGGGCACCATGGCCCTGGTCGATGAGCAGCAGGCCGAGGCCCTCTACGCCAGCCTGGGGCCCGGGCTCGAAACCTCGGGCGGCTCGGCCGCCAACACCCTGGCGGGCATCGCCCAGCTCGGTGGCCGTGCCGGTTTCATCGGCCGCGTGCGCGACGACCAGCTGGGGGCGATCTTCAGCCACGACATCCGCGCCGTGGGCGCCCGCTACCAAACCCCCGCAGCCACCAGCGGCCCCTCGACAGCCCGCTGCCTGATCCTGGTGACACCCGATGCCCAGCGCACCATGTGCACCTACCTGGGCGCCTCGGTGCAGCTGCACCCCGACGACCTGGACCTGGAGATGGTGGCCCAGGCCAAGGTGCTCTACCTGGAGGGGTATCTGTGGGACAGCGAGGAGGCCAAGGCGGCCTTCATCGCCGCCGCCGAGGTGGCCCGTGCCAACGGCGGCGAGGTGGCGCTGAGCCTTTCGGATGCGTTCTGCGTCGAGCGGCACCGCGACAGCTTCCAGGAGCTGGTCGACGGCCATGTCGACATCCTGTTCGCCAACGAGATGGAGATCACATCCCTGTACAAGGCCAACAGTTTTGAGGAGGCGGCAGAGCAGGTGCGCGGCCGCTGCAAGGTGGCCGCGCTCACCCGCAGCGAAGCCGGCTCGCTGATCCTCAACGGCAGCGGCACCCACCCGATCGCCCCGGTGAAGCTGGGCCCCCTGGTCGACACGACCGGCGCCGGCGACCTCTACGCCGCCGGTTTCCTGCACGCCTACTGCCAGGGCCAGGCGATCGAAGCCTGCGGCCGTCTGGGATCGCTGTGTGCAGGCCAGGTAGTAACTCAGCTGGGTCCGCGTCCGCAGGCTGATCTCAAGGCGCTGCGGGCCCAGCATCTGGGTTAGAGCCAGGGAGCCCTGGGCCGGCAGCGAGCTCAGCCGTCAGCCAGCTGCCATAGCCCAGCGACGCCGACGCCGGCCACACCAACCATTCGGGGGTCTCGTAGCTGTGCAGCTGATGAACCGCCAGCTGCAGCGCCTCCAGGCGGCTGGCATCGGTTTTGAGCAGCAGCTGCACCTCCTCGCTCTGCTCGAGACGCCCCTGCCACCAGTACTGCGAGCGCACGGGCAACACGCTGACGCAGGCGACCAGCCGCCGCCGCAGCAGCTCACGGGCCAGGGTTTCAGCCTGGGCCGCGCTGGCCTCGCTGGTCAGCGCGAGCACCACCGCGGCTGGAGACAATTCGGCCATGTCAATGGGCGGTGGCGAGGCTCTCCAGCTTGGCCAGCAGCTCCGGCAGCGACAACACCATGCCGGCGCCGGGCTCTGCAGGCCTGGCCAGCAGCAGCAGGCGGCAGCCGCGCGTGATAGCCAGGCGCCGCCAGCCCGCCTCGGTGACGCCACCCGACTGGCGGCAGAGGATGACCTCGATGCCCCAGTGGCGCAGCAAGGCCTCCTCCACCGCAAACGACGGACTGGGGCGCAGGCAGGCGAGGCGCTCGGGCGCCAGGCCCGCCGCCAGGGCCAGCTGCAGGGCCGCCGGGTTGGGCAGCACGCGGGCGTGATGAAAGGCCCCGGGGCTGGCGGCCCTGGCGCGGGCCAGCTGGCGACTGCCCAGGGCCAACAGCAGCCGCTGACCACCCAGATCAACCGCCGTGAGCGCAGCAAGATCCGCCAACACGGTGGCGCCGTCCTGGGGCAGGGCCTCACGCCCCAGGCGCAGCAGCGGCAGCTGCTGCTGGCAGCACACCTGAACCAGATCCCGGCTGATGCGGATGGCAAACGGATGGGTGGCATCCACCACCGCAGCCAGGCGATCGCCCGCCTGCGCCCACTGCTGGAGCTGGGCACGAATGCCCACCTGCCCAGCAAGGGCCCCCACCAGCAGCTGCAAGGCACCGGCAGGCCAGGCCTGGGCCAGGGGCCGGTAGGGCAGGGCGGCTGCTTCGCTGACCACCGACACCCGCAGGCGCCAGCCCTGCTGCAACAGGCCGCCGGCCAGCGCGGGCCCCTCGCCGGTGCCGGCCAGGATCCACAGACACGGCCCCTGGCGCCATTCAGGCCCGTGCTTCAGGATGGGCGCCACCGCTGGTTCTGTGGGAGTGAATCACTGTCTGCTCGAAGTGGAGGTGCTGGAAGCACCCCAGGTGCGCTACACCCAGGACAACCAGACACCTGTGGCCGAGATGCTGGTCAGTCTGGAGGGTCTGCGCGCCGATGACCCACCCGGTCAGCTCAAGGTGGTGGGCTGGGGCAATCTGGCCCAGGAGCTTCCCGGCCGGGTGCAGGTGGGCCAGCGGCTGCTGATCGAAGGCCGGCTGCGGATGAACACCGTCACCCGCAATGACGGCGTCAAGGAGAAGAATGCCGAATTCACCCTGGCGCGCCTGCACCCACTGGCCGGATCCGCCGCAGCCCCAACCCCGGCCGCACCGAGTGCCGCGCCGACTGCCGCCCCCCGTCCAACAGCAGCCACTCCCGCCCCAGCAGCGGCCCCGGCGCCGGCGCCAGCGGCGCCCACCTGGAACACCGCGCCCCTGGTGCCGGATCTGGGCGACGACGACATCCCGTTCTGAGGCGGCGTTCGGCCGCTCAGCCGGCCAACCGATCCTGGGCCTGATCGAGCAGCTGGCCCAGCTCGCGCTCAAGCGCGGCCAGGTCCAGCCTGTAGGCAGGCCAGCTGCCGGCATCGAGCTGACGCAGCAGCCAGAGGCGATCGTCGCGCAGCTGCTCGAGGAGCTGTTGGGGACTGAGGTCCCCTGCCCCTGCATTGACGTCCGCTGGATCCGGAGCTGGTGTGCTGAAGGCCATTGACGGAGCAGCGCTGCCACCATCCTGCTCGCCGCTGGCCGAAGATGAGGGCATGAATGCCCTGTTCTCTCCCGGCAGCCTGGTGACCATCGCAGGCGCGGTGCTCACCGTGGTGGGCGCGATCGCCTACCTGGGCGACAACGCCAACCTCAGCCTGCCCACGATCTTTTATGGGATTCCGATCCTGCTGGGCGGTCTGGCGCTCAAGTCCTCGGAACTGCCGCCGCCGCAGCGGCTGACACCAGCCGCCCAGTTCAGGCAGCAGCGGGAGGATCCCGCCAGCGCCGACCTGGCCAAGCTGCTCAAGGATGTCGACCGCTGGCGCTATGGGCAGAAGGCCCATCTCGAGAGTTCGCTCGAAGCGCTCAAGCTGTGGGATGAGGACCAGCCGCCGCAGTTGATCAGCGTGGCCGAACTGGCTGATCAGCACAGCTACGGCCTGGCGCTCACCTTTGCGGTGGGTGGCGTGCCCTACCAGCGTTGGCAGGATCAGCAGCAGCGCCTGGGACGCTTCTTCGGTTCGGGGCTCAGCGCCCAGCTCGAAGCGATCGGAGCCGATCAGCTGCGTCTGACCCTGAGCACCGCCCCAGCTCAGGCGGACGCCGACGCCGATGCCGACGCCGCCGGCAACCCCTCTCCTTCCACACCAACAGCACCGTGAGCAGCGACGCCAGCATCAGCGCCAATGACGCGTTGCGGGTCTCCGTTCTCAGTGAGGCCCTGCCCTACATCCAGCGCTTCGCCGGCCGCCGCATGGTGGTCAAGTACGGCGGCGCCGCCATGGTCAAGGCCGACCTGCGCGAAGCGGTGTTTCGCGATCTGGTGCTGCTGCGCAGCGTCGGCGTGCAACCGATCGTGGTGCACGGGGGGGGACCTGAGATCAACCAGTGGCTCGAGAAGCTGGCGATCGAGCCCCGCTTTCAGGACGGCCTGCGGGTCACCGATGCCGAGACCATGGATGTGGTCGAGATGGTGCTGGTCGGCCGCGTCAACAAGCAGATCGTCAACGGGCTGCACCAGGTGGGGGGGCAGGCCATCGGCCTGTGCGGCAGTGACGGGCAGCTGGTGATCGCCCGGCCCTACGGCGATGGATCCCGGGGGCTGGTGGGCGATGTGGCCGCCGTCAATGCTGCGGTGCTCACCCCCTTGCTGGAGGCGGGGTACATCCCGGTGATCTCGAGCGTGGCCGCCGATCCCGCCGGCCAGGCCCACAACATCAATGCCGACACGGTCGCAGGCGAGCTGGCGGCGGCGCTGCAGGCCGAAAAACTGATCCTGCTCACCGACACCCCTGGGATCCTGCAGGACCGCGACGATCCCGCCTCCCTGCATCGCCAGCTGAGCCTCTCGGCAGCGCGGCAGCTGATGGCCACTGGCGTGGTGCAGGGCGGCATGACCCCCAAGACCGAATGCTGCATCCGGGCCCTGGCCCAGGGGGTGGGCGCCGCCCACATCGTCGACGGCCGCGTGCCCCATGCCCTGCTGCTTGAGGTGTTCACCAACGCCGGCATCGGCACCATGGTGGTGGGCAGCCAGCGCCATCTGCAGCCCGGCGACTGAAACGGGGTGGGCAGGGTGAGCGGTGACGG
>VGPQ01000118.1 GCA_016882555.1 Cyanobacteria bacterium M_surface_7_m2_040 | reverse complement strand
CCTGTTCGAGCCGATCCACGGCTCAGCCCCCGACATTGCCGGCCAGGACAAGGCCAACCCGATGGCGATGGTGCTCAGCGCCGCGATGCTGCTGCGCATCGCCCTCAAACAGGAGGGCGCCGCTGCTGATCTGGAGCGGGCGGTCGATGCGGTGCTGGCGGCGGGCTACCGCACCGGCGATCTGATGCAGCCGGGCTGCACCCAGCTGGGCTGCTGCGCCATGGGAGAGCAACTGCAAATGGCCCTGGAGGCCTGAGCGGGGAGCCCGGACCGGCGACCTGCCAAACTCGCCCACAGTTCATGGGTCTCCGCGCATGTCGAAGCGTCATCCGATCGTGTCTGTCACCGGGTCCTCCGGCGCCGGAACCAGCACGGTCAAGCGAGCCTTCGAGCACATCTTCAAGCGCGAAGGCATCACCCCGGCCGTGGTCGAGGGCGACAGCTACCACCGCTATGAGCGCGGCCCCATGAAGGAGGCCATGGCCCAGGCCCTGGCCAAGGGTGAGAACTTCTCCCACTTCGGGCCCGAAGCCAACCTGTTCGACAAGCTCGAGGAGCTGTTCAAGAGCTACGGCGAGACCGGCACCGCCCAGAAGCGCTACTACCTGCACTCGGTCGAAGAGGCCGCCGAGCACAACAGCCGCCTCGGCACAAACCTTGACCCCGGTCAGTTCACCCCCTGGGAACCGATCCCGGCCGGCACCGACCTGCTGTTTTACGAGGGGCTGCACGGCGGCGTGAAGGGTGACGGCTACGACGTGGCCTCCCTGGCCGACCTGCTGGTGGGGGTGGTGCCGGTGGTGAACCTCGAATGGATTCAGAAGATCGCCCGCGACAACAAGGAGCGCGGCTACTCGGCCGAGGCCACCGTCGACACGATCCTGCGGCGGATGCCCGACTACATCAACCACATCTGCACCCAGTTCAGCCTCACCGACATCAACTTCCAGCGGGTTTCGACGGTGGACACCTCGAACCCGTTCATGATTCGAGACATCCCCACCCCGGATGAGTCGTTCGTGATCTGTCACTTCCGCAAGGGCGCCCGCGAGAAGTGGGGGATCGATTTCGCTTACCTGCTCGACATGATCCACGACTCGTTCATGTCGAGCCCCACGTCGATTGTCGTCAACGGCGGCAAGATGGGATTCGCCATGGAGCTGATTCTCACCCCGATCATTCATCGCATGATCGAGGACAAGAAAAAGCTCTCCTGATGTCTCAATCAGCACCGCAATCCGGTTTCTGCCACTAGTCTTGGGGCCGGTTCTGGGCTTCGATTCCCATCGCCAGCTTCATCCCCAGCACCATTCGCCGCGCCTCGATTGGCGAGGCCTGTGATGTTGCCGATGGCCAGACCACCCCGCTCCACGGCGTACCCGAAGACCTGTCATCGGGTCACGCGTCGGTGAGCAATCCGTCGTCAAGCCACTGTCACGCCTCTCCGGTTTCCTTTGAAATCAACCGTTCCGAGCGGATGTCCCGCGGCAACCGAGCGGAACAACTGCAACGGGCCTTCATCACCAGGCTCGATCGTGCGAACAGTGCCCAGTTGATTGCCCAGGCCCGCGCGATCTATTGGCGCTTTCTGAGCGCCGGGGGCTCCCCCTCCCCCCCGCCCCGGGGGGTGGTGCTGCTGGGAGCCTGGGGCCGCGTCGTGTTCAGTTGGCCCACCCTGCTCCCCGAGGAGCTGTTTGTGCCAGGCGACTGGATCACCGGTCCAGGTCCACTCAGTGGCCGAACCTTGTGCAGCCGAACCAGACCCCAGCCTGCATGCCCGATCCAGCAACCCTGAGCCTCGCCGCCGCCGTGCTGGGGGCTTGCTTCGGCAGTTTCCTCAACGTGGTGGCCTGGCGCCTGCCGCGGCAGGAGTCGCTGGTGACCCCCCGCAGCCACTGCACCCACTGCGGCACCAGGCTGCGTTGGTTTGAGAATGTGCCGCTGCTGAGCTGGGTGCTGCTGGCTGGACGCTGCCGCACCTGCCAACGGCCGATCAGCGTTCGCTATTGGTTGGTGGAGTGGCTCAGCGCTGGCCTCTGGGTGGCGGCGGTGTGGGCCAGGCCCACGGCGATGGGGGCGGCCGCCGATCCGTGGTTGCTGCTGCTGGCGGGCTGGTTGCTGCTCAGCTGGTTGATTCCGTTGGTGCTGATCGATCTCGATCACCTCTGGTTGCCGGAGCCCCTGTGCCGCTATGGCCTGCTGCTGGGGCTGCTGTGCACCGGCGTGATCGGCCTGGCCCAGGATCCCGCCAGCGGCAGGCTGCTGCTGCTGCATCACCTGCTGGCTGCAGGTGTGGGCCTGCTGGGCTTTGAGGCCGTGAGTGGGGTCGCTGAACGCTTGCTGGGCAAACCGGCCCTGGGGCTGGGTGACGCCAAGCTCGCTGCCCTGCTGGGGGCCTGGCTTGGGCTCACGGGCCTGGTGCTGACGGTGGTGCTGGCGGTGTTCAGCGGTGCCGCCTGTGGCCTGGCCGGGCGCCTCAGCGGCCGGCTGGCGCCGGGCCAGCCCTTTCCGTTCGGCCCCTTTCTGGCGCTTGGCGGCGCAGCGGTGTGGCTGCTGGGCAACCGCTTCTGGCTGGCGCTGCTGCCGGCGTGAGCCTGGGGCGGGTCCCTCCGCTGGATCGGAGCCGCGCAGATCCTTAAATGGAGCGTCACCGCGAGCGCGGGACCTGAGCCCTTCGGAGCCTCCCTTGATCCATGTCGCTGTTCGACTGGTTTGCCGATCGCCGCAAGACCGCCCCGACGGTGCGCAACACCCAGGACATCGATGAGGGCGATGGCCTCTGGAGCAAATGCCCTGAATGTGGCCTGGTGGTCTACCGCAAGGACCTGCTGGCCAACGCCAGTGTTTGCAAGGGCTGCGGCTACCACCACCGCATCTTTAGCGAGGAGCGCATCAAGCAGCTTGCCGATCCCGGCAGTTTCGAAGCTCTTGACAGCGATCTTGCCCCCACCGACCCGCTGGCGTTCAAGGATCGCCGCAGCTATGCCGATCGCATCCGCGACAGCCAGCGCAGCAGCGGGTTGATCGATGCCGTGATCACCGGCCTCTGCCGCGTGGAGGGGTACCCCCTGGCCCTGGGGGTGATGGATTTCCGTTTCATGGGGGGATCGATGGGATCGGTGGTGGGCGAGAAGCTCACCCGCCTGATCGAGACCGCCACCGCCCGCCAGCTGCCCGTGCTGATCGTCTGTGCTTCAGGCGGGGCGCGCATGCAGGAAGGCATGCTCAGCCTCATGCAGATGGCCAAGATCTCCGGTGCGCTGCAACGCCATCGCGAAGCCGGCCTGCTGTACCTGCCCCTGCTGACCCACCCCACCACCGGCGGTGTGACGGCCAGCTTCGCCATGCTCGGTGACCTGATCCTGGCCGAACCCAAGGCCCTGATCGGCTTTGCCGGCCGTCGGGTGATCGAGCAGACCCTGCGCGAAAAGCTTCCCGATGATTTCCAGACCTCGGAATACCTGCGCGATCACGGCTTTGTCGATCTGATCGTGGATCGCACCGAACTGCGCGACACCCTCTCGGGGCTGCTGCGGCTGCACGGCTGCGCAGGCCTGCAGCCGGCATGAAGCGCCTGTTGACGCTCGTGTTGCTGCTCGCGCTGGGGATGATCAGCGCTTTGACCCTGCCAGCCCCAGCCCTGGCGGGACCCGTGAACTGGATTGAGGTGGAGCCCAGCGCCGAAGGGCGGCAATGGTGGGACGAGGGCAGCCTGCGGATCAGCAAGAGCGGCACCCTGTCGGTGCTGAGCCGCTTTCAGCCGGCAGCAGCCGCACCACCCGCTGCTGACGCCGCTACAGACGCTGAACCAGACGCCGCTGCCGGCGGTCGGGCGCAACCGCCTGCACGGCCCAGGATCCTGGGCGATCTCTATGTGATGGAGATCGATTGCGGCCAGCAGCTCTACCGCGACACCTCCGTCAATGGGCTGCCTCGCTGGGGGGCGCCGTGGCAGCCCCTTGGCGGTGATGCGCTGATTGGCGCTGTCGTGGCCGAGAGCTGCGCAGCGGCCGGTCTGCAGCCGCTGCCACCCAGTGCCGAGCTGGCCCTGCGGTCAGCGGCAAAGCCATGACCCCTGCCCCCCTGCGCGTTGCCGTGGCCGGCCTGGGCTTCGGTGAACAGGTCCATCTCGAAGCCCTGAAAGCCTCGCCCCAATGGGAGCCGGTGGCCCTGTGGCATCCCCGCCCCGAGCGGCTGGAGCAGGCGTTGGCCCGGCATGGCCTGCGCGGCAGCACCGAATTTGCCGCCCTGCTGGACGATCCCGGCATTGATGCGGTGGTGATCGCCACGCCGCCGGGGCCACGCTTTGCGTTGGCGCGGGCCGCCCTGGAGGCGGGCAAGCATCTGATGCTGGAGAAGCCGGTGGCGCTCGATGCCGAGCAGGTGGCCGAGCTGCAACGGCTGGCCCTGGCCCGGGGCCTCAGCGTGGCGGTCGATTTCGAGTACCGCGCGGTGCCGCTGTTTCAGCAGCTGGCCCAGCTGTTGCAGCAGGGGGTGCTGGGCGACCCCTGGCTGGTGCGGCTCGATTGGCTGATGGCCAGCCGCGCCGACGCCAGCCGCCCCTGGAGCTGGTACTCGAGCGCCGCCGAGGGCGGCGGCGTGCTGGGGGCACTCGGCACCCATGCCTTTGATCTGCTGCATTGGCTGGTGGGGCCCACCGTGGAGCTGGGTGCCCAGCTCAGCACCGCGATCAGCCAGCGCCCCCATCCCCACACCAAGGCCCCAACCCCCGTCGATGCCGAAGACATCGCCCTGATCCAGCTGCAGCTGCAGGGCCCTGGCCAACGGCTGGTGCCGGCCCAGATGAGCCTGGCCAGTGTGACCCGCGGCGGCCGCGGCTGCTGGTTGGAGCTCTATGGCAGCGAGGCCACCCTGGTGCTCGGCTCCGACAACCAGAGCGACTACGTGCACGGGTTTGGCCTCTGGATCGCCCGGGCTGGGGAACCCCTGCGTGCTGTGGCTGCCGATCCGGCCCTGGCCTTCCGGCGCACCTGGGGTGACGGCCGCATCGCTCCGGTGGAGCGCCTGCATGGCTGGTGGGCTGAGGCCATCCGCGCGCGCAGACCCATGGTGCCGGGCCTGCTGGAGGCGCTCAGCAGCCAGCGCTGTTGCGATCAGGCACGGCAGCGCCTGGAGCGGTGATCCGCACCGGCCGGCTCCAGGCCGAGCCGTCGTTCGGTATCCCAGCAAACACCGCCATTCCGTAGCCATCGCTACGGTTTATGGGTCGTTGGCCCCGGTGGCTTCGGCCCCCGGCGGTGGAAGTAGGGAAGCCCCCGAAGCAACGCGCCATCCACCCCGGCATCCGCCGGCATTTCCAGGAGGCACTTCCATGTCCATCACCACTGCC
>VGPQ01000117.1 GCA_016882555.1 Cyanobacteria bacterium M_surface_7_m2_040 | reverse complement strand
CTGCCGATGGCCGATAGCGTGATTCTTGCCACGGCTCGAACCCATCAGGCTCGGCTCTACACGATGGATGCCGATTTCCGCGGCCTCAGCGACGTGGAGCTGATCGAGAAAGGGTGCTGAAAGGGGCGGTGTGTGTTCTGGCAGCTCTTGCAAGAAACGGCTGTTTTGAACCCTTCTTGACACCATATCTGGTGTTTCGAAACTCCAAAAACGGCCTTGAAGCGGAAGAGGACTCCGAACACCGCGGCCGCAGCAGGTCTCAACCCGTGCATCCAATGCATCCGCTGCATCTGGCATCCGGCCATGGGGACCCCTTGACCGATGATGGCTGCTGCTCAGCCCCAGCAGCCGTTGCCCCTGCCCCACCTGCCTACTTGCACCGTGGCGGTGATTGGCCTGGGGTATGTGGGGCTGCCGCTTGCCGTGGAATTCGCGAGGCCCCAGGCGTGCGTGCGCACAGGGGCGCCGCTGCGCCGGCGGGTGATCGGCTTTGACATCAACACCACGCGTCTCGAAGAGCTGCGCGCGGGGATCGACCGCACCAACGAAACCAGCCCCGAGGAGCTGCAGGCCGCCACGCTGCTGGAGCTGTGCAGCGATCCTGCGCTGTTGGCCCAGGCTGATGTGTTCGTGGTCACGGTGCCCACCCCGATCGACAACGCCAAGCGTCCTGATCTCACCCCCTTGGAGAAGGCCAGCGCGATGGTGGGCCAGGCGCTCAAGGCCCGCACCTCTGCCGGCACCGCCAACACGCTCCCGGTGGTGATCTACGAGAGCACGGTGTACCCCGGCGCCACAGAAGAGGTGTGCGTGCCGATTCTGGAGCGCAGCTCAGGGCTGCGGTTCAACGAAGGTTTCGCCTGCGGCTACAGCCCCGAGCGCATCAACCCCGGCGACACCGAGCACAAACTCACCACCATCACCAAGGTCACCAGCGGCAGCGCGCCTGAGGTGGCCGGCTGGGTCGATGGCTTGTACGGCTCGATCATCGCGGCGGGCACCCACCCTGCCGCCAGCCTCAAGGTGGCCGAGGCCGCCAAGGTGATCGAAAACACCCAGCGCGACCTGAACATCGCCCTGGTCAACGAGCTGGCGATGATCTTTGCCCGCCTGGGCATCGACACCCTCGATGTGCTCGAGGCCGCCGGCAGCAAGTGGAACTTTCTGCCGTTCAAACCGGGCCTGGTGGGCGGCCACTGCATAGGTGTGGACCCCTATTACCTGACCCACAAGGCCGAGCAGGTGGGGTACCACCCGCAGGTGGTGCTGGCGGGCCGCCGCATCAACGACGGCATGGGCGAGTGGATGGTGCATCAGCTGGTGGTGGCGATGGCGCGGCGTGGCCTGGCCATCGGTGGCGCCCGGGTGCTGGTGCTGGGGCTCACGTTCAAGGAGAACTGCCCCGACCTGCGCAACACCAAGGTGGTCGATGTGATCGAGGGCCTGCGCAGTTACGGCATGAAACCGCTGGTGGTGGATCCCTGGGCTGACACCCAGGAAGCCTTCGACGCCTACGGCTTGACCGTGGTGCCCGAGATCCCCGCCGGCCACCGTTATGCGGCCGTGGTTGCTGCCGTGGCGCACCATCAGTTTGCGGGGCTCAAGATCGAGCACTGGCAACAGCTGCTTGAGCCCGGCGGCGTCATGCTCGACCTCAAGGGTGTGATGCCCAGAGACCTGCAACCCATTCGGTTGTGAGAGAGCTTGTGAGGCAGCTGGGTGATCGATGATCAGCCCGCAAGCGAAAGCCGTGCCTTGATGCAGTTCTGGATGATCGTCAACCAACCGGCGATCGCGGCTCACATCGTTGCGGGTGGTGTTGGGCGGGTGTTCGTTGATCTGGAACGGCTCGGCAAGCAGCAGCGCCAGGGCCATCTCGACACCTGGATGTCGGCCCATCAGCCTGCTGATGTGGCAGCGCTGCGCAGCGTCGTGGGCCCGGGCCAGCTGCTGGTGCGCCTCAACCCCTGGCATTCCGGCTCGGCCGCTGAAATCGAAGCCGCCATCGCCGCCGGCGCTGACTGGCTGATGCTGCCGATGTTTCGCAGCCTGGACGAGCTGCAGCGGTTTTGTGACGCGGTGGCGGGCCGGGTGCCCGTGATTCCCCTGGTGGAAACCCAAGAGGCGCTGGCGCTGCTGCCCCAGGTGGCGCAGACGCCCGGCGTGGCCGAGGTGTTCATTGGCCTCAATGACCTGCGTCTGTCGTTGGGCCTGCGCTTTCTGTTTGAACCCCTTGTCAACGGCTTGCTGGATGACGCCGCTGCCACCCTGAACGGCCTAGGGGTGCCCTGGGGTTTCGGCGGCCTCGCCCGCGCCGGTGAAGGCCTGCTGCCGGCCGAGCTGATCCTCGGAGAGCATGTGCGGCTGGGCTCGAGCCGGGTGATCCTCTCGCGCACCTTTCACCGCATGGCCACCAGCCTGGAGGCGTTGCAGGCCGAGATGGATTTCGGCGCCGAGATGGCCAAACTGCACGCCGCCGAAGCCCATTGGCGCGCTGCGGGGCCAGCGGCGCTCGCGGCCAACCACGAGCAGGTCGCCGCCACCATCGCCGCCGTCGTGGCCGGGGGCTGAGCGGTGGGCCTGTGGCGCTCGGGTTCGGTGGTGGCGGCCCTGCTGCTGCTGGGGCGGCTCACCGGCTTTGGCCGCGAGTGGTTGCTGTCGGCCCGGGCCGGCGCCAGCGGCAGCAGCGATCTGGCGATCGTGCTGCTGACCCTGCCCGACCTGCTGGTGAACCTGCTGCTGGGCGGCGGCCTGGGGGCCACTCTGGTGCCGGTGCTGCAGCAGCTGCCGCCGGGCCAGCGGCAACGGCTGGCGGCCCAGGTGGCCCTGCCGGTGGGTGCTGCCTTTGCCCTGTTGGCGTGTGTGCTGGCCTTGGGGGCGCCGCAGCTGCTGGAGTTGCTGGCGCCTGGTGTGGCGGCAGCCCAGCGGGCGGCGGCCAGGTTGCCGTTGACGTTGGCACTGCTGGCGGTGCCACTCACGGCCCTGGCGGGCGTGAGCACGGCCCTGCTGAACGCCAGTGGGCGCTTTGGCCTGGGGGCCTGCGGCACGGCCCTGTTCAACCTGCTGGTTATTGCCGCTTTGGCCAGCCGCTTGCCGCTAGTGTGGGCAGTGGCGGCCGGGGTGCTGGCAGGTGCGCTGCTGCGGCTGCTGGTGCAGGTGGTGGGCGCTGGCCAGCTGCTGGGGCAACCACTGCTGCGGCCCTGGCTGGTGGATCGCCCGCTGCTGCGCCGCTTTGGCGGCAACTTTGGCTTTGTGACGGGCCTGGTGCTGCTGCCGCCCATGGCCCGGGCCTGGGCCTCCACCGCCGACCCGGGCGCCCTGTCGCTGTTCAACTACGCCAGCAAGTTGGTCGATTTGCCTCTGGGCGTGCTCATGGGGGCCCTGAGCACCGTGCTGCTGCCCCACCTGGCGGGCAACCCCAGCGCAGCGGCCATTGGCCGGGTGCTGCGGCTCAGCGTTGTGGCCGCTGTGGCCATCAGCCTGCCGGCGGTGCTGTGGGCCACGCCGCTGGCGAGGCTGGTGTACTTCAAGGCCGATTTTTCGCCGCTGCAGCTGCAGCAGCTGGGGCATGCCACCGCCTGGGCGTTTGTGTTCTTGCTGCCCCAGGCGTTGGTGAGCCTGTACGGCACCGTGTTTGCCGCGCTGGGCCGTACCCGGCCGTTGGTCCTCACGGCCGTGGTGATGGTGGCTGCCCTGCTGGCCGCCGCGCCGCTGGCTGCCCGCATGGGTGGCCTGGGCGGCGTCATGGCTGCCTATGGGCTGGTGTATGCCCTGGGTGCGGTGCTGCTGACCTGGCTCACCTGGCGCGCCCTAGGCCAGGCGCCGTTCAGAGAGGCGCTGGGGCTCAAGCCGGGGTAGTGGGCAAAGACTGGGCAAGATCGGGGAATGCTGTCAGCAAGGCTTGATCGGCGGTGATCAAGGGAATCCCCAGCTGTTGTGCGGCCGCAACAAACTCACAGTCGTAGGCGCTGCAGCCACTGCTGGCTGCAAGGCGCAGCACGTCTTCGGAATGCACTGGCTCCTCATGGGTGATGACCAGCAGTTCGGCATGGTGCTGCAGGGCGATGGCCTGATCGAGTGAAACAGTGCCGCGACGCTGGTACCCGTTGAGGACGTTGCGCCATTCGCTGCGCCACAGAGGCGGAGCACACCACGCCGGTTCAGCCTGGAGCAACGCTTCGGCGGCCGAGGTTTGGGGCCCGGGCAGCAGCAGATAGGCCACCACGTTGGTGTCCACCACGATCACGGGCGGCCCTCGCTTTTAAGGGCTTGGATGTCGGAGGTTTCAAACCGCGCACCCCCCAGCGACTGCCTGAGCGCACGAATGGCGCCCAGCCGTGCTTCAGGCGCAGCTCCCGCGCTCGCCAGTCCCGCTTCCAGGCACACAAGGGCCTCGCTGTTGAGGCTGCGCCGGTGTTGCTTGGCCGCAGCGCTCAGGCGCGCATGCAAAGCGTCGGGCAGGTTCTTGAGCGTGAGGGTCTTCGTCATCGGGGCGTTGCTTTGGGCCGGCTGAAACCATTATGCAACCGTTTTGGTTGCAAAACTGAGGCTCTGCCCCGAGCGGCGGCCATGGATCTGTTGATCGCCGCCCATGCCTTCACGGCGGTCCCAGAGCTTCCACGCGCCGAGCTCGGCAGCAAGCTCAAGCCCCCAAACCGCCATGCGTCTCTCCTCTGGGTTTGTGGGCCCGGACCCTTGCTCACTTGGTGCTACTCGGTCATACTGAAGGTGTGCTTGGGAGGGTGCTCCAGTGGTCGTCAAGAGTTCAGTGTCTCTCCGTGAGGATCAGCATGCCTTTGCCAAGGCGTTGGTTGGAGCTGGTCGCTTCCCGTCCGTGAGTGCTGTGCTGCAGCAGGGTCTTGAGCTTCTGCAGCAGCAGGAGGCTGATGCCCAGGCCGATCGGGCCGCCTTGCAGGTTTTGCTGCAGCAGCGCGCCAAAGGGGCCTTCATCTCTACCGATCAGCTGCGGGCCAGGTTGGCGGCGCAGTCCCGATGAGCGAAGCTCCGTGGACGGTGGTCTTCGCCGCAGAGGCGATCAGCGATCTGCTGCTGATCGCCGAGTACCTCACACAGTCCTACTGCGGTTTTGGAGAACCACCGGCTGAGGCCAATCGGCACGCCCAGGTGCGCATCGAAGCAATCATCGTTGCCGCCGAACGGTTGGCCACTGCTCCTTTTCGCGGAGAATGTCACGCTGATCTGCTGCCTGGTCTTCGCCATTTGGCTCTGGATCGTGCCGTGTATTGGTTTCGCCCACGCGCTGAGCAGCGAGAAGTCCAGGTATTGGCCGTGTTCTTTGGGGGGCAAGATCACCAGCGCCGGATGTTGGTGCGCCTGCTGCAAACCAGCTCCGAGGGCTGATCTGCGACGCCCTGGTGCCACA
>VGPQ01000116.1 GCA_016882555.1 Cyanobacteria bacterium M_surface_7_m2_040 | reverse complement strand
GCAGCTTTATGGCTATCGGGTTCATGGACCCGACCAACCTCCTGCAGGGGTCTGGTGTGATCCCCAGCACCTGCTGCTGGATCCCTACGCCCAGGCTCTGGCTGTTCCTCCCGGCTACCAACGGCACCAGGGCCAAAGGCATGGCGCCAGGGGCTGGGCCAACGCCATCAAGGGCGTTGTCGCAGACCTGAAGGCCTACGACTGGCAGGGCGACCGACCGCTGAACCGCCCCGCGCGCGAATCGATCATCTATGAACTGCATGTCAAAGGGTTCACGGCCCATCCCAGCTCGGGTGTGCCGCAAGCCACGGCCGGCACGTACGCAGGCCTGATTGACAAGATCCCTTATCTCATCGATCTGGGGGTGACAGCGGTGGAGCTGTTGCCCGTGTTTCAGTTTGATCCGCAGGATGCGCCGGCGGGCCTGCCCAACTACTGGGGCTATCAACCGCTGTCGTTTTTTGTGCCCCATCACGCCTATGCCAGCAGCCAGGGTCAGGGGGGTGAGCCGCTGGCTGTGCTCGACGAGTTTCGAGACATGGTGAAGGCGTTTCACCAAGCCGGGATCGAGGTAATTCTCGACGTGGTCTTCAACCACACAGCTGAGTCGGACGCCGATGGTCCCAGCTTCAGTTACCGAGGTCTGGCCAATGGCGATTACTACCTGCTGGATCCCGACGATCGCAACCGCTATCTCGACGACACCGGTTGTCGCAACACCTTCAATGCCAACAATGCGGTGGTGCGCCGTCTGATTCGTGACAGCCTGCGGTATTGGGTCGAGCAGTTTCACATCGATGGGTTTCGTTTTGACCTGGCATCCGTGCTGGCCCGTGATGAAAACGGACAGCCCTTGCCGAGGCCGCCGATCCTCTGGGACCTCGACACCGATCCGGTGCTGGCGGGCACCAAGCTGATTGCTGAGGCCTGGGATGCCGCCGGTCTCTACCAGGTGGGCAGCTTCAGCGGCGACCGCTGGCAGGAGTGGAATGGCCGCTTTCGTGATGATGTGCGTCGCTTTCTCAAAGGCGATGCCGGTCAGGTTCGGGGGCTCAGTCAACGCCTGATCGGCAGTCCGGATATCTATGGCGCCAAGCACCGTGAGGCTGAGGCCAGCATCAATTTCATCAGCTGTCACGACGGCTTCACCCTGGCCGATCTGGTCAGCTACGACAGCAAGCACAACGACGCCAACGGCGAAGCCAACCGCGACGGTTCAGACGACAACGCCAGCTGGAACTGCGGTGTCGAAGGTGCGACTGATGATCCGCAGGTGCTGGCCCTGCGTCAGCGCCAGATGCGCAATTTTCTGGCGCTGCTGCTGCTGTCGGCCGGTGCGCCGATGCTGGCAATGGGCGATGAGATCGGCCGCAGCCAGGGAGGCAACAACAACGCCTACTGCCAGGACAACCCCACCAGTTGGTTGGATTGGAGCCTGCTGGACCAGCACAGCGGTCTGCATCGCTTCACGCGCGAGCTGATCGCCTATCGCTGCCGCCGCGACCTGGTGGTGGATGGCGATGCCTTGAGCCTTGCGGATCTGTTGGGGCGCCATCAGCTGAGCTGGCATGGCGTCCAGCCCGATCAACCGGATTGGGGCGACGCGTCCCACTCGCTGGCGCTGACGCTCACCAGCATCAGCCATCGCTTTCGCCTGTGCCTGATGCTCAATGCCTGGTGGGAGCCGTTGACCTTTCAGCTGCCGCCGGCCGATTTCGGTGCCGAGCGCTGGCACCGCTGGATTGACACCTCGCTTTCCAGCCCCCATGACATCGAGGCCTGGGATGGGGCGCCGCCCCTCGACGATGGGCACTACACGGTGACTCCACGGAGCGTGGTTGCTCTGATCACCGGGCATCAGGCCCGCTAGGGCGCCGTCAGCAGCAGCGCTCCGCTCGCCATCGCCACAAACAGGACGATCAGTTGAATGCCTTCATAGGCATTGAGTTCGCGGTTCTGGGTGATGCGCTCGATCATCACGACGGCGATTCCCAGGGCCGCCAGGGCCACTGGTGGCAGGCCCAGATGCAGATAAAGGCCCAGGGGCAGGCCGATCAGCACCAGGAGCGGCAGCACAAACAACAGCAACTGCAGGCTGGAGTCAATGGTGTTGGTCAACACCAGGGCAATCTGTCGCCGTTGAGCCGCCCGCAGGGTGACCAGCATCTCCGGCAGGCAACTGAACAACGGCAACAGGAACAGGCCGACGAACAGTTCGCTCAGGTGTGCGCCGGCGACCAGGTGCTCGAGCGTCTGCACCAGCTGCTCCGAGATCAGGGCCACCAGCACGGTGACCAGGGCCATGGCCACCAGCACGGCGATCAGGGGTGGTGTCCCCTCCGTCGCCGTGGTGCTCGCCTCGGCTGGAGCCGATGCGGCGTCGCCCGGTTGAAGCCAGAAGGCCAGCAGGTAGTACGCCAGGGCGAGCAGTGCCACCAGGGTCGAATACAGACTGAACGCGTCGGCACTGTTGTTGCCCTGTAGGGCGTTGCTGAGCGGCTCCCGGTAGAACACCGACGGCAGGGCCAGCAACAGGGCGCTCATCAGCAGCTGCAGGTTCTGGAGTTCGCGGGTGTGGGCATTCATTGCCAGCGAGTGCAGGCCGCGGCTGGAGACCACAATTCCCAGGCCCAGGATCGGCAGGCAGTTGATCACCACCGACCCGGCGATGCTGGTCACCACCAGTGGATAGAGGCCACTGCGCAAGGCGTTGATCGCCACCAGCAGTTCCACCAGGTTGCCCAGCACTACGCTGGCCAGCCCACCGATGCGGGGCCCCAGATGATCCACCAGGTGCTCCACCAGGCGGCTCAGGGCCACGGCCACAGGCAGGAGGCCCAGGCCGCAGCACAGAAAGCTCAGCAATGGATGGCCTTGCTGGCTGATCTGCCTCAGGCCGCCAGGAACCAGCACCAGGGCCGTGAAGAGCAGCAGGGCTCGCCAGGCCGGGGGCGGCAAGATCAGGTTCAGGAAGCCCTTCAAGGCTCCACCAGTTGCAGGCGATGGCCGTCAGGATCGGCCACCTGCACGGCGCGCCGCGCACCGATGGCGTGGGCCTGCTCGCCCAGGTCCACAATGCCCGGACTCAGCAATCGTCCTTCACACGCCTCGAGCCGCTCGACAATGGATGCCAGATCGTCGACCGCCAGTCGGATCTGCCAATGGGCCAGATCCTGGGGTGAGAGATCGTGGGGCATGGGCCGTCCCAGGTTGGGCGGCAGGTAATTGAGGCATTCGATGCCGGCACCAACCGGGCAGCGGTGGCCCGTGATACGCACCTCGGTGTTGCTGAGGCCATCCAGCCCGTCCTGGGTGGGGCCGCTGTTGACGCCATCGCCGCCGAGCCGAAGGCCCAGCAACGTCTCGTAGAAATGGCAGCTCGCCTCGGTGCTGGCGACGCTGATGGCGCTGTGATCGATCCCCAGGACCACAGGCCTGGGGTCTGCGATGCTTGTTGCCCCGCCGCTCGCGCTGTCGTCATTTGCGCGATGCCAGCGGGCTTCGCCCTTGTCGGGGGGGAACTGCAGCAGCTCGAGGTTATGGCCTTCAGGATCGCGAAACTTGTAAGCGCGGATCCCCGCCGCGGCGCGGTTCCAGTCGGGCAGTGTCTGGGGAGCGCTGGAGACCGCCTGGACCAGTCCCCCCTCCAAGGCGGGTTCCAGTTGCTTTAGGGCGGCTTGGAGATCCCGCGTGACCAGGCAGATGTGTTGAAACCAAAGGTCACAGCTGCGTGAATCGGCTGGGATGGGTTGCCCTGGCGCTTGCCCGGGCCCGGCATCGTCGATCTGGGTGATTTCGAGGCACTCTTCGCCCAGGTGCAGCCGTTGCAGCACCAGGGTTGCTGCGGGCAGTCCGATCAACTGGCCATAGGGCCCGCCCTTGAGTTCGAACCGGTTGCCGACGGTGAATCCCAGGGCTTGGGTGTAGAACCCGGCTGCGGCTTCGGCGTTGCGGCTGCTGAAGCCAACTTGCAGCAAGCGGGGATGGGGTGCGCTGGGGGTGCTCATGGGTCGCAGTTGAGTTCAGTTCAATTGAGCTCAGTTCAGTGGTTGCTGGCTGCGGCCAGGACGGCGAAGGCCGCGGCGGCCGCTTCGGCAATGGCGAGGTCGATGGCAGGGGTCATGCCCGAGACGCCGACCGCCCCTAGACAGTCACCCTCGGCCAGCAGGGGCAGGCCACCGGTCATCGCCACGGCCGGTTGACCAAAGATGCCGGCCAGTTGCAGCAGCGCTGGACGGTCGCCGTTGATGGCCTGCTCCTGATCGGCTGTTGCCTTGCCATTGAGGGCCGCCATGCGGGCCTTGGCGATCGCTGTGTCGGCACTGGAAACGCTGGCGCCATCCCGCCGTTCCAGCATCAGCAGGTGGCCGCCGCTGTCGGCGACGGCGATGCTCACCCGTGCAGGGCCCAGGGTGTCGCCATGCTGTTCGGCGGCTTGGTGAGCCGCCTCGACGATCGCTCGGGCATCGCTGCGCTCGAGCTGCCAGGTGTGACGCATCAGGATTGAGGCGATAGGTAGGTCAGGACCAGACGATCTGCATCAGCCAGAGGTGGCCGTCCAGGCTGACACCGGCGGCCGCTGCTCGCAGCTCGTCGTCGGAGAGTCGCAGGGTGGCTTCGGCCTGATGGCGCACCAGGTCGACGCCGCTGAACTCAAAGCCCTTGTGGGCCCCCAGGTCGGCAATGGCATCGAGATTGGGGCACTGCTGCAGTTGATTCAGCAGGGCTGGGTCGGCTTTGACCTGTTTGAGAAAGGCTTCGAGGGAGGGATTCGCCATGGGGCAGGTGGATGTCGCGGTTGCGTTGCTGAGGGGTGGGGTGTCACTGTCGCCGTGAGCGACCTCACGGCCAGGAGGCGCCGCGGGTGTTGGTGAACAGGCTGTAGAGGGCCGTTGAGGCGCAGATGAACAGACGGCAGCGGTAGCGGTCACCGAAGCACACGTTGGACACCTGCTTCGGCACGAGGACCTTGCCGATCAGCGTGCCGTCGGGAGCGATGCAATGAACGCCATCGGCGGCCCCGCACCAGAGGTTGCCATGCTCATCGATGCGGAAGCCATCCGCCCAGCCAGGGGTAATGCTGTGGAAGACCTCGCCGCCGCTGAGGTGGAGCCCGTCACTGCTGACCGTGAAACGTCGGATGATCTGCTTGGGCACCCTGACATCGGGGGCCCCGGATTCGGCCACATAGAGCAGCTGCTCATCGGGGGAGAAGGCCAAGCCATTGGGACCGTCAAAGTCGGTCGCCACGGCCGTCACCTCGCCGCTGCCGGGGTCAAGCCGGTAGAGGGCGGGCGGCTGCTCCGATACCTGACGTCCACCTTCGAAGTCGTTGAGCAGCCCGTAGGGCGGATCGCTGAACCAGATCGAGCCATCGCTTTTGACCACGACATCGTTCGGCGCATTGAGCCGATACCCCCGGGCCTGCTTGAC
>VGPQ01000115.1 GCA_016882555.1 Cyanobacteria bacterium M_surface_7_m2_040 | reverse complement strand
GACCAAGCCCTCACGGCCCTGCGTCTGGTGAGTGAGCTCGAGGGCATCATTCCCGCACTCGAGACGGCCCATGCCTTTGCCGCCCTCGATCAGCTCTGCCCCACCCTGGCCCCCGGCACCGAGGTGGTGCTGAATCTCTCGGGCCGCGGCGACAAAGACGTCAACACCGTGGCCGAGAAACTGGCCGACAAGCTCGGCGGTTTGGGCAGCTGACGCAGGCCAACAGGCTGCGTTAAGCCAACAGCCGTTCCAGCACCTGCGCCACCGAGCGCACGGCCGCCCGGGCGGTGGCGTAGGCCATGCGCATCGGGCCGATCAGGGCCACATGGCCCAGGCCGCCGTCGCCGCTGCGGTAGTCGGCCTGCACCAGGGCGCAGTGGTGCAGGGCGTGGTTGGGGTGCTCGGCGCCGATCCAGATGCCGCCCTCCTGCAGCACCTGCTGGGGCGCCTCTTCCACCAGCTGCAGCAGCGGCCGCACGCTGGTGCTTTGTTGAAACTCCGGTTGGGTCAGCAGCCCCCCCAGGCCTGCGGCAATGGCCGCCCCCTTGAGGTGCTCGGCCTGCTGCTGGTGCTGATCGAGGGCGTGCCGCAGCAGTTCGCCGCTGCTGTGCAGCTCCAGCGGCAGCTGGGCCCAGGCGATGCGGCCATCGCCCCGGAGCTGCAGCTGCGTGTTGGCCCAGCGCTCCAGCATCTCCACCTGGGTGCTGCTGGCCGCCGGCAGCCGCAGGTTGAGGCTGCTGTGGCCGGCCTGCCCCTGCACCAGCAGCACCAGCAGCCGATCGCCGCTGGCCACCAGCCGCACGGCCTGCAGCAGTGGATTGGGGGGCTGGGGCCTGGTGATCAGGCTCAGCAGCCCGGTCAGGTCGGCCAGCCGCCGCGCCAGGTGCTGCAGCAGATCATCCAGGGCCGCCCACTGCAGCCCCAGGCTGCCGAGCTCGCGCTCGAGCTGGCTGGCGGCCGCCCCCGGGGTGGGCAGCAGCTCGTTCACATACACCCGGTAGCCCGCCTGGCTGGGGATGCGCCCGGCCGAGGTGTGGGGCTGGGTGAGCAGGCCCCGCTGCTCCAGGGCCCCCATCGCCGAGCGCACCGTGGCGGCACTGGCCTCCAGGCCAAAGCGGCGCACCAGGGTCTTGCTGCCCACCGGTTCGGTGGTGTCCACGTAGTGGCGCACCGTGGCCTGCAGAACCTGTTGCTGCCGTGGGGAAAGACTCTGCAAGGGGCTGAAGCGCAGCAGGCCTCGAAGGTCTGCCCTCGATCGTAGGCCGATCGCCCGGCCCCTGGGTCGGCCTCAGTAGCGCGGAACCTCCGGATCCACCTCGACGCTCCAGGCGTCGATGCCGCCCTGCAGATTCCACACGTCGCTGTAGCCCTGCTGCTCGATCAGCCAGCAGCCGAACTGCCAGCTGCGCACCCCCGCATGGCAGAGCACCGCCACCGGCTGATCGCGCTGCAGCAGCGTGTCGACCTGGGCGATCCACTCGGCCGAGCGGCTCAGGGGCAGGTGCAGCACCGGCCAGCCGAGCCGGGCCAGCTCCAGCTCCTGGTCTTCGCGCACGTCCACCAGCTGGATCGCCTCGCCCTGCTGCAGCCGCTGCTGCAGCGCCTGGGCGCGAATGCTCAGGGGTGTGGCCATCGGGGCGGCAGGGGTCAAGATGGACCCATCCTGCGTGGGGCGCATGAGGGCCCGCCCATTTCTGGCGGTGGTGCTGGCGTTGGCGGTGTCGTTGCTGGCCTTCGCCGGGGCAGGCTGGTGGTGGGTGCTGGCCCACTCGCCGCTGCAGCTCCAGCATCAACCCCTCAGCCTGCCGCTGGCGGCCCGCTTTGTGCCGCGCCAGGCGCCCCTGAGCCTGTACTGGCTGGGAGATGGGGCCGGGCTTGAGGCCTATGCCCGCGCCGCCGCTCCTGGGCGGCAGCGCCGCCAGGCTGTGGCGGCGGTCAACCGCCTGCGCGATGGCGCCTTTGCCGCTGCGGGCCTGGATTACACCAGCGAGCTGGCCTCCTGGCTGGGCCCCGAAACCGGCCTGGCCGTGCTGGCCGACCAGCCCGGCGGCCCGCCCACGGGCTGGCTGCTGAGCCTGCGCAGCCGCGATGGCGACGGTGCCCGCCGCTTTCTGCAGCGCTTCTGGCAGACCCGCAGCCTGGCCGGCGCGGATCTGCAGGTGGGCCGCTACCGCGGCCTGGGGCTGATCAGCGGCCGTGGCGCGCTGGTGGGCCAGAGCGAGCGGCCCCTGGCCACGGCCTTGATCAACAACGACCTGGTGTTGATCGCCTCGGGGCGACCGGTGCTCGAGCAGGCCCTCGATGTGTCGCAGATCGCCGAGCTCAACCAGGCCGCCAGCCCCGAGTTTCAGGCGGCCATCGACGGCCTGGGCGAGGGGCTGGTGCTGCTGCAGGCCCGTCCGGAGGCCCTGCAGCAGTGGTTTGCGCTGCCGGCTGGTACCGGCACCTTGACGGCGGCGCTGCGGCCGCAAGGGGCCGGCCTGGCCGTGGAGGCACGCCTGGCGCTGCCAGAGCCCCTGCCGCCTGTGCCCTCGGGCAGCGGCGCGGCGCCACTGCTGGCGGCTTACCGCGGCACGGCCACCAGCCTGGCCCTGTTGCAGGCCCCCAGCCGCTGGCCGCCCGTGCTGCAGGCGCTGCTCAGCCGGGCTGCGGCCGCTGCCGACGCCGGCCCCCTGCCGGCCCTGGTGGCCGCCGCCGAACCCGGCCCCATGCTCTGGGCCAGTGGCGCCCGCGGCTGGCAGCTGGCCACCCCGGCCCGCAGCCCCGATCCCAAGGAGCTGGCCCCGGCGCTGCAGGAGCAGGGGCTGGTGCAAGCGCCGCTGCAGCTGCAGGGCCAAACGGTGCAGGTGTGGACCCGCCTGGCCGCGCAGGCCAAGGGTGCGGCCCCAGGCACGCTTGAGGCCACCGTGGCGGCAGCCCATACGGGGGCCACCGCTGGTCCCACCTGGTGGGCCCAGACCCTGCCCGCCCTGGCCCAGGTGCTGGAGCCGCCCGCCAGCGCTCGCCCGCAGGCCAACCCCACCCAGGTGGCCCTGGAGCAATTGGCTGCCCCCCGGGCCCTGCTGCGCTGGGCCCTGGCGCCGGCGCCGGCCCGCCAGCTGCTGCAGCGCTGGCAACCCTGGCAGCTGCTCTCGGGTGTGGCGGCCGAACCTCTGGCCGATGCGGTGCAAGGGCTGAGCCTGAGCCTGGAGCCCCAGGACAGCCAGCTGCAGCTCAAGGCCCAGCTGCGGTTCGCCTGAGATGCAACTGCTGTTGCTGCGCCACGGCATCGCCGAAGACGGGGTGCCCGATGCCGCCAGGCCCCTGAGCCCGGCGGGCATCCGCCGCACCACAGCCGTGCTGGAGCGGCTGCTGGCCCTGGATCTGCGCTGCGACCCCCTGTTCAGCAGCCCGCTGCTGCGGGCCCGCCAGACCGCCGAGCTGGCGGTGGCCGCCGGCCTGGCCTCGGCAGTGCAGCTGGCGCCCGCCCTGGCGCCGGGCGGCGATGCCTACGGCTGGCTGCAGGACTGGAACAGCACCAGCAGCGGCACCAGCACCACCAGCGACGGGCGGCTTGGCCTGGTGGGCCATGAGCCCGACCTCAGCACCCTGGCCGCTCGGCTGATCGGCGCTCCAGCCGGCAGCCTGCAGCTCAAGAAGGCGGGCGTGATCGTGCTGGCCTGGCCGCCGGGCAGCGCTCTGGCGCAACTGCAGCTGCTGATGAGCCCCAAGCTGCTCTTGGCCTGAACCCGGCTGCCGCCATTGCAGTGAGCGCTACGAAGCGGGCGGCAGGGGCGACCTAGGTTCGAACCATCAGTCGGTTGGCCATGGCAGTTGATTCCCCCACCGCGCCCGCGCCCGTGGAGCCGCCACCGTTTCGGCCCGGGCTCGAGGGGGTGCCGGCCACCCAGTCGGCGATCTGCGACATCGATGGCCTGCAGGGCCTGCTGACCTACCGCGGCTACACGGTCGATGACCTGGTGGCCCACAGCAGCTTCCTGGAGACCGCCTATCTGCTGATCTGGGGCGAACTGCCCACCGCGGCTGAGCTGCAGGCGTTTGAGCAGGAGGTGCAGATGCACCGGCGGGTGAGCTTCCGCATCCGCGACATGATGAAGTGCTTCCCCTCGGCGGGGCACCCCATGGATGCGCTGCAGGCCAGCGCCGCCACCCTGGGACTGTTCTATTCACACCGGGCGCTCGACAACCCCGAATACATCGTGGGTGCGGTGGTGCGCCTGCTGGCCAAGATCTCCACGATGGTGGCGGCCTTCCAGTTGATCCGCAAAGGGCAGGATCCGATCCAGCCCCGTGACGACCTGCCCTACGCGGCCAATTTTCTCTACATGCTCACCGAGCGGGAGCCCCACCCCCTGGCGGCCCGCATCTTCGATGCCTGCCTGATCCTGCACGCCGAGCACAGCCTCAACGCCAGCACCTTCAGCGCCCGGGTGACCGCCAGCACCCTCACCGATCCCTATGCCGTGGTGGCCTCGGCGGTGGGCACCCTCGCCGGCCCCCTGCACGGCGGTGCCAACGAGGATGTGCTGGCCATGCTGGCCGAGATCGGCAGTGCCGATCGGGTCGAGCCCTGGCTCGATCAGGCCATCGCCCAGAAGCAGAAGATCATGGGCTTTGGCCACCGCGAATACAAGGTCAAGGACCCGCGGGCGGTGATCCTGCAGAAACTGGCCGAGCAGCTGTTTGATCAGTTCGGCCACGACCCCCTCTACGACCTGGCCCGCAAGCTCGAGGACGTGGCGGCCGAGCGCCTGGGTCCCAAGGGCATCTACCCCAATGTCGACTTCTACTCGGGGCTGGTGTACCGCAAGCTGGGCATTCCCGAAGACCTGTTCACGCCGATCTTTGCCATCGCCCGCACCGCCGGCTGGCTGGCCCATTGGAAGGAGCAGCTGGGGGCCAACCGCATCTACCGCCCCTCGCAGATCTACACGGGAGCCGCCAATCGTGACTGGATCCCGCTGCAGGCCCGCTAAGTTGCCCCCACGCTTGACGCTCCGATCGTGAGTACCACTGCGGGCCTCGACCTTCAGGCCAGTTTTGAAGCCACGCTGGAGGGCTTCGGCCTCAGCCACGGGGTGGCCCACCTGCTGTGGCTGCCCCTGCCGATGGTGCTGGTGCTGGTGGCCGCGGTGGTCGGCGTGCTGGTGAACGTCTGGCTGGAGCGCAAGATCTCGGCCGCCGTGCAGCAGCGCATCGGCCCCGAATACGCCGGTGCCCTCGGGATCCTGCAGCCGATGGCCGACGGCCTCAAGCTGCTGTTCAAGGAAGACATCATTCCTGCCCGCGCCGACGGCCTGCTGTTCACCCTTGGCCCGGTGCTGGTGCTGATCCCGGTGATCGTCAGCTGGCTGGTGATTCCCTTCGGTCAGAACCTGCTGATCAGCAATGTGGGCATCGGCGTGTTCCTGTGGATCGCCCTCAGCAGCATCCAGCCG
>VGPQ01000114.1 GCA_016882555.1 Cyanobacteria bacterium M_surface_7_m2_040 | reverse complement strand
GCTCAGCCCAGTGTGCTGAGCCCAGGCCGGGCGTCAACGGGGTGCGGCCAGCTTGCCCGTGGTGGGTTGGGGCGGCAGCGGTTTGGGGGGCGGCCAGAGCAGCGCTGCGGCCGTGCTCAATCCCAGCACCAGCAGGGCAGCGGCGGGGGCGGCGAAGCGCTGGCGTTTGGGGATCCGCTCCGCCAGCTCACGCCCCCGCAGGGGCAGCGGCGGTGGGATCTCGAGCGGCAGCTGCAGCCGCGCATCCAGGCGCAGCTGGTCGAGCACCCGCACCAGATCGGCCAGCTCGGCATCGTCGAGCTGCACCTCCAGTGGTGGCGTGTTGGGCTGGCTGCTGCGCAACAGCAGCCGATGCAGGCCCGGGCCGGTCGGTGACAGCTCCACCGGGCGCTCGGCACTGCTCAAGGCCCTCGGGGCGCCGCTGATCAGCAACCGGGCATAGGTCAGCACCGTTTGCATCAGGGCCAGCAGGTGGTCTTTCTTGCCCTCGAGCTCGGGCCTCCCAGCCCATTGCAGGCTCCAACCGGTGATGATCCCGAGGGCATCGCCGGCCTGCCCGGCCGAGACGTCGGGCAACCCCTCCACCTGCAGCCGGCAGCTGATCTGATCAAAACGCAGGGTCTGTTTCATCGCTTCACTCAGGCGGCGTCCATGAGGCTGGCCTTGAGGCGCTCAAAGCCGCCGGCCCCCGCCGCCAGGGCCATGGCCCGGATCAGCTGACGCCGCTGGGCGGCGCCCTGCTCGCCATCGAGCAGGCGCTGCACCCCGCCACGGCGGGGGTTCAGCCGTTCGCGGATCAGCTCGTGGAGACGGTCTTCAAACAGGGCCCAGCGCTGCTGCGAGACAGCAGCGGGCTCCTGGGCCGACAGCAGCGCCCGTAGCAGCGGGTAGAGGCGATCGGCCTGGTTGCAGAGAATGCGGATCAGGGCATCGGATTCGGCGCTGCTCAGGCTGCCCCGGCGCACATGGCGGCGCAGGGGGTTGTGGCAGCGGCGCTTCCACAGCTCCACGCGGCCCGGCAGCAGCTCGCTGTAGCCCAGCTCATCGCTCAGCCACAGCATCGCTTCGGCACCGTTGAGGTCGAGGGCCTCGGCGCAGAGCAGCATCAGGTCGAGGCGTTCGATGCCACGGCGCGGCAGTGGCGAGGCTGACGGGGATGCCATGGCTGCGATGATGCCATGGCTGCCTGCTGGAGGGTCCATGACGACCGCGATCGATCTGCGCGGCCTGGTGCGTGAGATCCCCGACTTTCCCAAGCCCGGCATCCTGTTTCGCGACCTCACACCGCTGATGCGCGATCCCGATGGCTGGCAGGAGGTGATCCGCCAGTTGGGGGTCCTCTGTGATCGCCTCCAACCCGATCTGATCGTGGGCATCGAATCGCGTGGCTTCATCGTGGGCACGGCCCTGGCCACGGCCGTGCGCCTGGGGTTTGTGCCGGTGCGCAAGCCCGGCAAGCTTCCCGGCGCCGTGACCGGCGTCGATTACGAGCTCGAATACGGCAGCGACCGGCTCGAGATCCAGAGCGATGCCCTCGCCGATGGAGGCCGCGTGCTGGTGGTGGATGACCTGCTGGCCACCGGCGGCACCGCCGCCGCCTGTGCCGAACTAATAACCGCTGCCGGCGGCAACCTCTGCGGGTTCGGCTTTGTGGCCGAGCTGGCAGCCCTCGGCGGCCGCCGCCGCCTGCCCGAGCCCCACCCGGTTGAGTCGCTGATCATCTACGGCTGAGCCTGCAATGACAGCGCCGTTGGGTCTGCCTAGCGTCAGCTGTGCTGCCTGTCTGCTGTCATGACCTTGCTTGTGCTGGTGGTGCTGCTGGCCCTGGCTGGCCTGGCGCTGGCTTCCCTCTACAACCGGCTGGTGCAGCTGCGGGTGGGTGCGGCCGGCGCCTGGTCCGACATCGACGTGCAGCTCAAGCGGCGCTACGACCTGGTTCCCAACCTGGTGGAAACTGTGCGCGGCTATGCCGGCCATGAAACCGAGACCCTGACCCGGGTGATCGACGCGCGCAATGCCGCCCAGGCGGCGGCAGGGGGATCACAGGCCGTGATCCGGGGGGCCGCGCCGCTCTGGAGAGCCAGCTGGGCGGCGCCCTGCGCCAACTGTTTGCCCTCAGCGAGGCCTATCCCGCATTGCGCGCGGTGGAGAGCTTCACCGCCCTGCAGGAGTCCCTGCAGCAGGTTGAAGAGAGCCTGCAAAATGCCCGCCGTTACTACAACGCCGTCGTGCGCGACTACAACACGTCGCTGCAGCAGTTTCCCTCCAATCTGGTGGCGGGTTGGTTTGGCTTCGGTCCCCGCCCATTCTTTGAACTCGACGCTGAGCAGGAGCGTCAGGCGCCTGCCGTTCGCTTCTGATGCGGGGTCAGCCCCGCGGTCGCCGCTGGCTGGCCCTGCTGATGGGCCTGCTGGCCCTTGGGCTGGTGGCGGTGCTGCAGCAGCCTCCCCTGTTGGCCGGATCCTCCACGGCAGCTCCCGAAGCCGGCGGCCGGGAACTGGTGCTCGAGTCGATGCAGGTGCAGGCTCTGGTGCTGCGCAGTGGCGCCGTGGCCCTGCAGGAAACGATTCGCGCCCGCTTTGAAGGCGCACCGTGGCAGGGCTTGTTGCGCTCGATTCCGGTGATCAGCCGTGCCCCCGGTGGTGCCGCCCACCGGCTGGGTTTGCAGATGCGATCGATCACCGCGGCCGATGGCACCCCCTACCGCAGCGAGTCAAGCCTGCAGGAGGGGGAGCGGCGGTTGCGGATTTTCATCCCCAATGCCGCTGGCAGCACCCGCACGGCGGTGTTGCGCTACCGCGTGGAGCACGCGATTCGCTTTGGCTCCGATCACGACGAGTTCTATTGGAATGTGACCGGCAGCGACCGGCAGGTGCCCATTGAGCAAGCCGGAGCCACGATCGTGCTGCCTCTCGGCAGCCGCGGCATTCGAGCGGCCGCCTACACCGGCACGTCGGGCTCGGCCAGCGCCGATGCGGCGGTCACGATCAGCGGCAATGAGGTGCGGGTCGAAACCACCAGGCCGTTGCAGTGGAACGAGGGGCTCACGGTGGCCGTGGCCTTCGACAAGGGAATCGTGCGCGAGCCAGGTGGGCTTGAACGCGCCGGGCAATGGCTGCTGGCCAATTGGATCGTGCTGCTGCCTCTCCTGGCTTGCGCCCTGATGCTGATGCTGTGGCACCTGTGGGGCCGGGATCCGCAGCAGCGGGCCATCCAGGTGCTCTATGAGCCGCCAGCCGGCCTGGCACCGGCTGAAGCGGGTGCGCTGATCGATGACGCCGTCGATGGCCGCGACCTGATGGCCACGCTGGTGGATCTGGCCATTCGCGGCTACCTGATGATTGAACGCACCAGCGCCGGCGGTTTGTTCCTGCCGCCGCGGTATCGCTTCACCCTGCTGCGAGCCACGCAGCACTGGGGGCCCGAGCTGCGGCCCTTTGAACATGGCCTGCTGGGGGCCCTGTTCCCGATCGGCCGGGTGGGCGAAGCCGTGCGCAGCGAAGACCTGGAAAACAGCTTCTACACCCATGTGCCGGGCCTGAAGCAGCAGGTGCAGCAGGCCCTGATTGCTCGCCAGTGTTTTCGGCATTGGCCGCAGACCATCCGGCGTGTCTACTGGCTGATCGCGGGGGTTGTGTTGGGGCTGGGGCCACCCTTGGCGCCCTGGCTGGAGCTGCAGTTCGGCTTTGGCCCTCTCCTGTCGATCAGCAGCCTGGCGCTCACGGCTGCCGCGATTGCCGGCATCGGCTGGCTGATGCCCCGGCGCACCCAGCAGGGCATGCGGCTGTTGGAGCAAGTGCGGGGGTATGGAGAGTTCATCGCCCGGGTGGATCGCGACCGCATCGATCGCACCCTGCTGACGCCCGAGCAGTTTGAGCGGGGCTTGCCCTACGCCATGGCCTTTGGTCTCAGTCGCCGCTGGAGTGAGGCGTTCGCCGCAGTGGTGACCTCACCCCCGCGCTGGTATGCGGGGGAGTTTGATGCCGATGGCTTTGGCGGCGATCTGGACCGTTTCTGCAGCAGCACCGCGCAGGTGCTGCAAAGTGCACCCCGTAGCAGCTCCAGCGGCTCGGGTTTCGGGGGTGGCGGCGGCGTGGGGGGTGGCTTCGGTGGTGGCAGCGTCGGCGGGTTCTGAGCGCCCCTGCCCGTGGCTCAGGGTTGCTGCTCCTGCCAGCTGAACACGGCATCGAGCTGCTCGAGGCTGATCAGCCCGAAGCGCCACAGCACCACCGGCAGCGGGGCCTGCTCCTGCTCGGCCTGCTTCAGGCCCAGGGCGAGCGCGCTTTCGCTCAGCCCCAGCTGCTGCCGCAGGTAACGCAGCAGGGCCGGTGCCGGGGGGGGCTGGGGGGTGGTGCTGATCACCATCGCCCCACTCTGATCAGCGGCGCCAGAGGCGGCAAGGACCGTGGGTCATCACCGCCAGGCTCAGGTGCCGCAAGGCTCGGGAGTGGGCCAGGCCGTTGAGGGCCAGCCGGCGCAGGGGCACCAGCAGGGGCGCGCGGTTTGAAAAGATCCGCACCAGCAGGTCGGTGGCGGCCAGGGTGAGCAGCAGATCCGGCCAGCGCCGCAGGGCGTAGTGCCGCGGCAGCCTTTCGGCGCGCAGCCGTCGCTGGCTCACCCGGCCGGCCAGGCGATGCAGCACAGCCACATCCCGCCAGCAGAGGTTCAGCCCCTGGCCGCCCACCGGGTGGCTGCAGTGGGCGCTTTCCCCCACCAGCAGCGTGCGACCCCGCTGGAGCCGCCTGGCCAGGGCCAGCCCCACCTCAAAGCTCTGCGCCCGCACCGCCAGCTGATCGGGCTGAAAGCGGTCGGGTAGTGCGCCTGCCAGGTGATCCAGAAAGGCATCGGCGCCCAGCTCCTGGAGCTGGCGGCAGCGTTCGGGTGCGGCGCTCCACACCAGCTGCACCCGCCGCCCGCCGAGGGGCAGCAGCGCCAGCGGGCCTTCGGGTCTGAACAGTTCCCAGGCCTGATCGGGTGCGCTGCCGCGCAGGTCCACCTGGGCGGTCAGGCAGTGCTGGCCGTAGCTCCAGCGCCAGCTGCCGATCCCCAGGGCCTCGCGGCTGGGCGAGTGGGGGCCGTCGGCCGCCACGATCAGGTCGGGGGTGGTGGCCAGGGCAGCCGGATTGGGCTGGGCCGCACCAAGGTCGAGCTCGATGGCGGGATGCTGCTCCAGCGCCTGCAGCAGCGGCCCCATCAAGGCATGGTGCTGCGCGATCCAGCCCACCGCTCCCAGCCCCAGCTCTGCAGCCGCGAAGCAGACGCCGGTGGCGCCGCTGCCCAGGTCGGCCAGTTGCAGTTGCTGGAACGGCACCAGACCCGGCTCCAGGGCCTCCCAAAGCTGGAGGCGCGCCAGCAGCAGACGGCTCGACTGGGTGAGGGCATAGGCCCGTTCACGGGCCAGCAGCCGCTCCCGGCCGCTGGGATCGTGCAGGTGCACGTTCCAGCCCGCATCGGCGAGGGCCAGGGCCGCCACGGCCCCGGTGGGCC
>VGPQ01000113.1 GCA_016882555.1 Cyanobacteria bacterium M_surface_7_m2_040 | reverse complement strand
AGCGCAGCGCATCGATCAGGCGCGAGCCGGCCTCACCGGCGCCATACACCACCGCAGGGCGGCGCACGCGTGCTGCCTGGGGATCGGCCTGCACGGCCTGAATCGCCAGCAACTTCCGCAGCAAGTCGCGCAACAGCACGCGCGAAGCGATCACCAGCGCTGAAAACAGCAACCAGAAGATCAACCAGAACGAGCGCGGCGGCCAACTGAGCCCGAACAAGGGCACCAGCAGGGCGGTGATCATCAGAAACAAGGCTGTTCGCGGCAACAGTCCATAGAAGGAATGGCTACCCGAATAGCGCGTTAGGCCCTGATACCAGCCCGTCTGCATCAGGGTGATCAGTGCAATCGGCAACAGCAGCAGCAGGATCGGCAGGCTCTGGCTGATCCAGGGATCCCAGGGTGCGCTGAGCCGCAGCACGAAGGTGCCCCAAAAGGCCGCGATGATCAGCAGACCATCCAGACCCACAAGGGCCGACCTGCGAAGCAGGGCATAGCGATCACTCTGAAGCGACAGCAGCTGGCTGGGTGAGGTGACTGCCATGACAACCATTGTCGAAGCATGGGAGCATGTCGCCAATGTCACTGCTCCACATCCTTAAGCGGCTTGACGAAGCAAGGCCTCACGGTTGTTCGCGCGGAGGCTGGCGCAGCCTCCAGCTGGGGGTGTTGTTTCTGCCCACCAGCGCCCTGCTCAGCGGCCTGACTCTGCTGGTAGCGATCACGCTGGCGCGGCCCCATGCAGGTCTCAGGCCACTGCAACGCCCGATCAGCCGGGTGTTGCTGTTGCTCTCGGCCCTGATGGTGTTGGGGCTGGCCACAGCACTCAAGCCGGACCTGGCCGCCCTCGGTCTGGCCAACTGGCTGCCTTTTTTCTGGTTTTTTCTCGCGGTGGAGCCCTACCTGAGCACCCCAGCCAGCCGCAACCGAGTGGCGTTGTGGGTCGTGGTCGGCACGCTGCCGGTAATCCTCATGGGGCTGCTGCAGGCCTGGCTGGGCTGGTCCACGCCGCTGCGGGGCCTAGGAGGACTGCTGGAATGGACCATGCGCTATCCCGAGCGGGCCACCGGAATCTTTGACACCATCAATGGCACCGCAGGCTGGTTGCTGATGAGTTTTCCGTTTCTGCTGCAAAGGTTGGGCCAGCAGCAGAGCGGCCTCGCAAAAAGGGTGACCCTCGTGGTCATCGCCCTGACCACCGTGGCGCTGCTACTCACCGCATCGCGGATGGCCATGCTGATGCTGCCGGTGGTGGTGCTGCTCTCAGCCAGACGGCGTCAGCTGCCCTGGCTGCTGATCGCCTTTGGGCTGTATGGGCTACTGGTGGGGGTGAAGCTCTCCGGCCTGATTGATCATTGGCCCGGCATCCACCTGCTGGTGCCGGATCTGCTAGGCGCCAAACTGCAGCGGCTCATCGATCCGGCCAGCAGCAGCGCCCTGCAGGCACCCGAAGTGCGCAGCAGCCTCTATCCAGTGGGGCTGCAGCTGGTGCGCGAATCGCCCTGGCTGGGCATCGGCGAAAACGGCTTCCGGGCGCTGTACCTCAAGGGTGTTCTGCCCATACCAGGAGACGAAGGCCTGAACCACAGCCACAGCCTGCCGCTGGAATTTGCCCTCAGCCATGGGCTACCGGCGCTGGGGCTGCTCTTGTCGGCAATAGGATGGGTGTGCGCCAAGGCCGTGCAGCGCTGGCGCCTGCACAGCGATCCACAGGGTCAGGACAGGGCCTGGTTGCTGTCAGCAGGTGTGGTGATCTGGGTGCACATCTGGGACATTCCTGCCTATGACAGCCGCTTCAACATGGCGGGGTGGTTGATCTTTGCAGCCCTGCTCGCGATCGGCTCGCACTCGCCGCAAACGGAACAGCCACAGTGCTCTCCAGCTTGAGCCCCACCGCCAGCACGGCCACCGAGCCCATCAGCGCCCACGGCCACCCCCCCAGCTGCTGTAGCAGCGCCAACAGCGCCGTGACGACCACATAGAGACCACTGACGCGGTGATGGGACCAGCCGGACTGCTGAAGCCTCTGATACAGATGCAGGCGATGGGCCTGCAACAGCGACTGTCCTGCACGCAGACGGCGCAGCACACAGCTGGCGGCATCGGCGAGCAGCGGCGAAGCCACCAGCAGCAACCCGAACGCCTGGCCCCAGCTGCGGCAGCCCAAAAGCGTTGCCACCAGCACAGCCCCCAGAAAGGTGCTGCCCGCGTCACCCATGAACACCCTCGCCGGTGACCAATTCCATGGGAGAAAGCCCAACAGCGCTCCGATCAGGGGCCACAGCTCAGGTCTTCCCCCCAGGGCAGCGGCGGCCAGCACCACCGCCATGCAGGCGCCCACCAGGCCATCAAGACCGTCCATGAAATTGCTGAAGTTGATCACCGCCGTGGCCGCGATCAGCAACAGCAGCGCCAACCACGACCACGGCTCCAGCCCCGGCAGACGCGTGTGCAGCAGCAGCACCGCAGCCGTAGCCACCTGGGCGCCGTAACGCAAACCCACGGGCAGACCACGCCAGTCGTCGAGTAACCCCACGAGCGCCAAGGGCAGGCACCAGAGCAACGACCAGCTGCCGAGCAGCAGCCAGGCAAGGCAGGCCACGAGCACAAAGGCCAGGCCACCGCCGCGCGGCGTCGGCCTGCTGTGGGAACTACGGGCATTGGGCTGATCCAGCAGCCGCCGCTGCAACAGCGGAAGGAGGCCAGCGAGCAGCAACCAACTGGCTGCGGCCGCCAGCATCAGCTGCAATAGGGGCGACGCAGGGTGGAGCAACCCGATCATGGAACCAATAGCTGCCGCAACAGCGCGTCGTAACGGGCATTGACGCGCTGGCGGCCATACACAGCCTCGGCCAGCTGGCGGGCACGCCGGCCCATGGCCTCGCGGGCGCTGCGGGGCAACGCGGCCAGTTCAGCTATGGCCGTCGCCAGCGCCTGGGGGTCACCCGGGGGCGCCGTCAGCCCCAGCTGCTGACGCTCCACCTCGGCCTCGATCGCGCCGGGCACCGTAGTGATGACCGGCCGGCCCAAGGCATAGGCGTCGTAAAGCTTGTTGGGCGACACCCCATAGCGGAAGAGGGGAACGTCCTTCAACGACAGCAACACCGCATCGGCCGCGGCCATGCGAGCAGGCATCTGCTGCTTGGGGATCGGCGGTTCAAACACAACGTTGGCCAGGCCCGAGGCTTGCCGCATCAGCGCCGTTTTCTCGGGGCCATCGCCCACGAGCGCGATGCAAAAGCGCCCGGGATGGCGTTGCTCGAGCAGGCGAGCTGCCTCGATCACATGCTCCAGTGCATTGGCTTCGCCATGGGCGCCGGCATACAGCACGGCAAACACCGCGTCGTCGGGCGGTAGGGGCTGGGCAGCAAACTGCTCGAGATCAGGGCCGTTGGGAAGCCAGGCGGTGCGCTGGGCACCACGGGCGCGCACATAGGCCTGGGCACCCTCGGCCAGCACCACCACCGTGTGGGCGCCGGCATAGACCTGCCGCTCCATGGCGGCCAGCAGCCGCACCATGGGGCTGTCTGGACGCTTGCCGCCCTGGTCGATCAGCACCTGGGGCCAGAGGTCGCGGATCTCCACCACAAAGGGGCACCCCAGCAGGCGGGCGATCCAGAGGCAGGTCCAGGCCGCCGGCAGCTGGGGCGAGCTGGCCACAACCACATCGGGCGCGGTGCCGCGCAGGCGCCCCCAGAGGCCCCGGGGCAGCAGCTGCAGCACCAGATGGGCGCAGAAGCTCAGCATGTTGAGCTGGCGCCACCCGTCGTTGCGCCGGTAGGGACTGGCCCACAGCCAGATCCAGCGGATGCCGGCGGGTTGCTCGGCCGTCCAAAGCCGCCCAGGCGTCAGACGCCGGTAGCGCCGCTGGGTAAGGTTGAAGTCGGAGGAGAACACCTCTACCTGCCAACCGGCCTGCACCAGCGCTGCCGCCACCTCGTATTGACGGGTGTGGCCCGGCAGATCGGGGGTGTTGGCGAACTGGTTGATGAGCCAGAGACGCGGCATGGTCAAGGACCTCCCGGCACAGGCAGCGCAAAACGGCTGATGAGCTGATGCATTCCAGCCGGCAGGGCGGCCTGCACGCAGAGGCTGCGGCGCGGCAGCCTCTGTCCGAAGCCAAGCGCCATCCAGGTGTGCTGCCAGCTCCACTGGAGCGGCACGCTGCTCGAGATGGAGATCGCGGGGGTGGACCAAGGCCGCTGACTCCAGCCCGGCGCCAGATGCCACCACAGCCGCAGCGCCATGGCCTGCCTGAGGGTCAGCGCATCGATCACCACCAGATGCAGGGCCGTATCGGCAGCGAGGGTCAGCTCCAGCCGCCGCTGATGGCTGGCGCCATAGCGGTCGAACCCGTCGTGGCTGCCCGCCACGAACCAACGCCCAGGCCCCAGGGCGCCAGACGCGCGCTGGCGCGGCCGGGCCTTGCGGCCGGCGCGAAAGCCATGCCAGACCTCCACCGGCTCGATCCAGCGCGGTTCGCCGCTTGGCACGGCATTGCCCAGCTGCAGCACGTTGTGGGCCGCGCCAGAGCGCTCATAGGCCCGGTCGGCGCCGGTGCCATAGACGCTCGTGCCGGCTTCCACCAGCACGGGCTCCCCCTGCCAGAAGAGATCCAGGCTGAGCTGATCCGAGTGGGCGTGGGCCGGGAGGTGGGGGGGGCAGGGCTGACCGCATTTGAACGCAAGCTCCCAGCCAGCGCCCGGGCGCAACAGGGTCCAACCGGTGGCGGGCAACTCAATCAGCGGCGCTGGGGCGGCCGGCGTGGCAGCCGCTAGCGGCGACGGCGACGCGACCGGGCCCGCGGCCGCCTGCGTCAGCAGAGCGCGCAGGCCAAAGCCTGCCAGCGGCCGAGCCTGCAAGTAGGCCTGGGCAAACGCCACCACCTGATCGAGCGGCGGGGCAGCATCGGCGGCGCTGTCGTTGAACCGTGGGGCGCTGCCATCGGCGAAGCGCACGGCCTGCGCCCAGCCGGTCATGGCGGCAATGCCCTGGAGCAGCCAGGGCGGGCGCTCACCCTGCTGGGCCTGCAGCACACAGCCCAGCTCTACCAGGCGATCGAGCAGCAGCAGGTGGTAGGAGGCACTGCGCTCTTCGTGGCCGCCATCGGCCAGGAGCTGGCGGGGCAGCTCCTGCTGCAGCAGGGCCAGGGCCCGCCGCTGCATGGCGCCGGCACGGGGCCCCTCAAACTGGAGCCCCCCGATCGCCAGGGCGGTCAGATTTTCGAGCCAGTGGTTGCCGCCGTGGCAATGCTCGGGGTGGCTGTGGAGCCAGCACAGCTGGCTCCACAGCGACGCCTGCCGCTCGGCTGTGGCCAGGGCCGGGCAGCAGCGCAACAGCCAGATCCAATTGCGGCTGCGCAGCGAGGTGGTGTAGCTGTGCCAGCCATCGCCGCGTCCGGGGCGATTGGCCGCGATCCAGTAGTCGATCAAGAGTTCCAGCTGGCTCGCCGCCCCAGGCCAGCGCTGCTCCTGCAGCGCCTGCTCGAGCCACGTGCGG
>VGPQ01000112.1 GCA_016882555.1 Cyanobacteria bacterium M_surface_7_m2_040 | reverse complement strand
ATGTCACACCATTTGGTCCTGCAGCTGCAGAGCGGTTTGCGGCGACATTGGGAAGAATAACACCGCTTTGTGAAAGTCCGCTGTAGCCCCACCCTAGACTGACAGAGGGAATCCAGCCTGATTTCTTGGGCTCCCAATAGGCACCAAGACCCAACGAGTTACTAGAGGCATTGTTATTCGCCAAAGCCGAATTACAAAGCTCTGCTGCAGTCGCCATAGGAGTCCCGCGGCGAAGGTTAGTCCCACAGGTTCCGTATCGATACAGTGCAGCAACACCCCAATTAGCACCGCGACCACCGAACTGTACGGTCACATTGCTGGCACCATTGGAGCTGAACATACCGCCAGCCCCAGGGTCACCATTCTGAGAGTTCTGAGACACATAGTTAGCAGAAGCTGTCAGATAAGGCTGACCCTTGGGCACGGTCTGCCTCCAAGTGACGCCAAACCCCCCGCCTGTTGCTTTATTGTAAGCACCAGGGGCGCCAGCTAAAGTAAAGAAATCAAGAATGTCAGCGTTGTAAGCCTGGGGGCGGAAAGCGATCATCTCCGTATTTCTCACACGGGGACCGATCGTTACGGCGAACTCCTTGCCAACAGGGAAGCGGTAGTACAGACGGTCCAACTGAGCAACGTTATTGGCACTGTTGCTACCCGCTGTCGTGCCAGCAAGATCCCCACCGAATGCCTTGTCAAGTTGGGCCATGCCGACGGGGGTACCATTAAAAGCACTGCCCCCAAAGTTGCCGCTACGCAGTCGGGTGTAGAGCAGATCCTTACCGGTCCAGCTAGTCGTGAAATTAAGACGCAGGTCATAATTAAAGCTGACCGCATTGGTTGCAGTTGCAGCCGATGAGCGACCTGCATTCAAGACATTGTTGGTGTTGTAGGAGTTACTTGGGTAACCGACTCCACCCAACACCATCGTGGCTTCACCCTGAAGCTTGGTGGTGGTGGAGAACTGCATGGCCTCCAGCTTGCCGACCTTCTTCTCGAGGCCGTCGACGCGGCCGCGCAGCACGGTCAGCTCGCCTTGGAACTCGGTCAGCAGGCGCTGCAGTTCGTCGGTCTGCTCGGTGACGCGCTCCAGGCAGGCGTTGAGCAGGGCAGCGGCTTCGTAGCGGCTCAGGGGGTTGCCGCCCTTGAAGGTGCCGTTGGGATAGCCGGCCACGCAGCCGTACTTCTCGATCAGGTTGCTCAGTGCCTGATAGGCCCAATCGGTGGGCTGCACATCGGAGAACTGGGTGACGCTGGTCACCTGGTTCTTCGATTCCCAGGCGCGGAAGCGGTCAATGTCCTGTTGGTTCATGTACTCGTTGACGGCCGACATGCCGTTCAGCGAGGCCACCTCCTGGGCCGAGACGGCCATGGGAGCCACCAAGCCAAGGGCTGCGGGCGCAACAAGCAGTTGCTTGAACAATTTCATCGGGTCCTCACACCGAAAGGAAAAAATCTCCAGACAGGAGATTTGGCCGGAACCTATCGGGCCGAGCCGGGTGCGCGCCAATCGCAGAACACGGCGCGCTGTAGCGCAGAGCACATGAGCCGTGCACGGCGTTGCAACAGGGCTTGGCGGCGGTCGTGGCGCAGGGCCCCCAGCAGCTGCTGCCCCGTGGCCAGGCGACCCTGGCTCACGGCCAGCAGGCGCCAGGCTTGCCAGCACTGGGCCTGTTGCTGCTGCAGCAGCCCATCAAGCCGGGGCAGATCGGCGGCCAGTGAGCCGTGCAGCTGGTCGGCGATGGCCCGCTGCAGCACCTGCAGGTCATTGAGCTCGCCCAGCAGCTCCTGCATCTGCTTGAACTGGCCCAGCTGCCGGCGGCAGCGGCGTCCCAGCAGGGGTTTGCAGTTGTCGAGCTGGTAGCGAGCCAGTTTGATCTGCTTGCGCAGGTCGTGAAGCTGCTCGCGCTGGCTGTCTTTGGTCCATCGATCCAGGCCCCAGGCCGGATGCAGGTACAGCTCCGCCATCCAGCCGAGCTGCCATTGCACCAGGGCATCGGCCAGGGGCTGCTGGGCCAGGGGCGTGAAGGCCGGCTTGCGCAGCCAGCGCTGCATCTGGGCCAGCCAGCCCAGGTAGGCACCACCATTGAGCTGCTCCACCACCTGCCCATGGGCCTGCAGGCGCTCGCGCCGGAGCTGTTTGAGCACCGGCTTGAGCAACGCCAGCTCCTGGGGGGGCAGCTGGGGAAGCAGCTGCTCATGCAGGCGCGCGTTCAACACATCAAGGTCGCGGGCCAGGCCCAGCCGCCGCGCGGTCTTGGCCAGGCGCCGCCGCTCCAGCTGGGGCGGAAGCTGCAGCAGCGGCGCAAACTGCTGCAGGGTGACTTGCAGCCGACGCATCGCCACCCGCATCTGGTGCAGGGCCTCCGGATCGCGGTTGGCCAGGACCGGCCCGTGCCACTGCACCAGGGCCCGCACCTGCCGCTCGAGCAGGTGGATCACGACGTCGCCGTTGCTGAGCAGCACCACGCTGCTCAAACGACGCTCAGCGGAACTGGGGCTGCTTGGTTTGCTCAAGGCTGCGCTGCAGGGCCACGCCCAGACTCATGCCGGGTGTGAGCTCACCGCTGAAGGCGCTGCCCAGCACATGGCGGTACAACTTCGATTCAACCAGGCGGTAGGTGCTTTTGAAGCATCAGGCAGCCCAACACGCCGCCAACCCAGGTTTTCTGAAACGCTGGCATGGGGGACCTGCTGCCATGGATTGATGCTGGGTTCTATTGCAGCCCAATCGCCGCCACCTGGCGGTGATGCACAGCACATCGCCGCGACATACGTCGATTTAATCCACCCTTTACCAATGGTTTTTTAGTGTTGCTTGTTGCAATTCAGGCCCCTGTCTGTGGTTCATCCGGCAGCCGTTCCCGATCCGGACCCAGGGTCCGACAACCCACTGAAAACGGTGCAGTCACCGATGGAATCCCACTCCAGCTACCGGGGGGAGGACTGGAGTCCCCAGCGGCTGGTGTTCCACCAGAACCTCGAGAGCTTTGCCGATCGGGTGGGACTAATCGTCGGTTTGCAGAGCAACGGCAAGATCAGCCAGGAACAGGCCTACACCGAGATCCGCAAGATCTGGAAGGAGTTGAAGGAAAGCAAGGGCACCCTGCTGCGCTGAGCAGCCACGCTCCGGCGAATCATCAGCCGGAGGCTGACAGCTCCGTACAGCTCCTGCAGGGTGGGAGCATGCAAGACGACAGGCCAGTTGCGTGACACGGACCACTCGCCCGGAGCCAACGCTGCTGGTGATCAACAGCGGCAGTTCGACCCTCAAAGTCCAACTCTTGAGCCCTATCAGCACAGAGGGCGATGGCGCAACGCAGTTCGCACGGTTGTGGAGCGAACAGCGCAGCTGGCAACCGCAGCAACCCCAGCTCGTGGACGCCCTGCTCGATGGCTGGCTGGCACCGCTGCTGGCCGCGCCGCAGCAGCCGCTGCAGCTGGTGGGTCATCGGGTGGTGCATGGCGGCGAGCAGTTCAGCGCTCCCTCCCGCGTGAATGCCGAAGTTCTGGCAGGCCTTGAACAGCTGGTGCCCCTGGCCCCGCTGCACAACGCCCCGGCATTGCAGCTGATGCGCTGGATTCACGGGCGGCTGCCGCAGCTCGAGCAATGGGCCTGTTTTGACACGGCCTTTCACCGCACCCTGCCGCCTGCGCAGCACACCTACGCCGTGCCAGCCGACTGGCGCGAACGGGGTCTGCGCCGCTTCGGCTTCCACGGTCTCAACCACCAGCATGTGGCCGAAACCGTGGCGGCCATCCACCGGGAAGAGGGCAGCAGTGATGAGCAGCTGGCCCGGCTGCGGCTGATCAGCTGCCATCTGGGGGCCGGTTGCTCGCTGTGTGCAATCTCCGGCGGCCACAGCCAGGCCACCACCATGGGCTTCACGCCGCTGGAGGGTCTGGTGATGGGCACCCGCAGCGGCTCAGTGGATCCAGGCCTGTTGCTGCATCTGCTTCAGCAGGGCATCAGCGCAGCCGAGCTCGACGACGGGCTCAACCACCGCAGCGGCCTGCTGGGGCTCTCAGACCTCAGCGGCGACATGCAGCAGCTGCGCCAGGCCGCGGCCGCAGGGCATGCCAGAGCGCAACTGGCGATCGACGTGTTCACGGCGCGGCTGATCGAAGGCATCGGTGCCATGGCGGCGGTGCTGCGTGGAGTCGATGTGATCGCCCTGACGGGCGGCATCGGCCAGAACGACGAGCTGCTGGCCCACGCCCTGCACAGCGAACTGCAGTGGCTGGGGCCGTTCCGGCTGCTGCAGATCCCGGCCGATGAGGAGGGTCAGATTGCCCGCCAATGCCTAGCGGCCAGCGGGCTCAGCGGCTGACCCCCGGCACAAAACGGCGCTCATGCTGGGCGCCGGTGAGCATGCGGTTCCAGTAGAGCGACGGCAGGATCTTGCGCTTGACGAACCACATGCTCCAGCGCTCCTTGGTGGGATCGAGGGGGAATGACGGCGTGGCTTCCTGCTTGTAATTGAACTCGGCCATGATCGTTTTGCCGTAGCCGGTGATCAGCGGGCAGCAGCTGTAGCCGTCGTAGGCCGCCTCCGGCGCCCTGGCCTCGAGGTGGGCCAGCAGGTTGGCCACCAGCACCGGCGCCTGGCCGCGCACGGCAGCGGCGGTCTTGGAGTTGGGCATGCCGCTGACATCACCCAGGGAGAACACGTTCGGGTAGCGCACGTGCTGCAGGCTGTACTGGTCGACCTCCACAAAGCCGGAAGCGTTGGCCAGGGGACTGTCAGCCACCACGGCGGGCGGAGCCATGGGCGGGGTGACGTGCAGCAGGTCGTAGGCAATCACCTCCTCGCGGCTGGTCTCGCCTTCGGTGACCTTGAACACCGCCTCCTTGGTGTCGGCCCTGACCTCGGTGAGCACATGGTTGTAGCGGGCATCGATGCCCTTGCGGGCCACCACCTCGCGCAGCGGCGCCGCATACACCGGCACACCAAAGATGCCCGGGGTGGCGGTCGCATAAATCACCTTGGCCGCCAGCCGCCGCTGCTTGAAGGCGTCGTCGGCCAGGTAGGCGATCTTCTGCGGGGCACCCGGGCATTTGATCGGCATAGGCGCGCAGGTGAACACGGCGTTGCCGCCTTTGAAGGCCTGAATCGCCTCCCAGGTGTAGGGGGCGAACTCCTTGCTGTAGTTGCTGCACACACCGCCGCTGCCCAGGGCGGCGCTTAACCCCTTGATCGTGTCCCAGGCCAGCACAAATCCCGTGGCCACGATCAACACGTCGTAGCTGATGGTCTGACCAGCGCTGGTGGTGACCCGGTTGTGGTCGGGATCGAAGCCTGCCGCGGCCTCCTGGATCCAGGTGACGCCGCTGGGGATCAGGTCGCGCTCGGTGCGGCGGGTGTCCTCCAGGGAAAAGACCCCAGCACCCACCAGGGTCCAGCCGGGCTGATACCAGTGCTCGGCCGAGGGCTCCAGGATCGCCACATCGAGCCCGGCACGAGCACGGCGCAACTGGGCTGCAACCGTGATGCCGGCGGCGCCGCCGCCGACCACGAGAACCTGATGGTGCGCCATGGGTCAATCAGT
>VGPQ01000111.1 GCA_016882555.1 Cyanobacteria bacterium M_surface_7_m2_040 | reverse complement strand
CACCCTTTCTCTCCTGGGTGAGACTCGCCCTGGGACTTGCTCACTCGTTCTCTCTCTTCAGGGCTGCTAGCGCGTTGTCGTCGATGGCATCCTGCAGTCTCATGATCAGAACCCTGCAGAACCTGCGCTCGCCTCACGCGTACTGGATTGATACAGCCAAACCCAATATTTTTGACGAAGTTTATGCTTTTATATGCATAAGCTGGTCGCTGTCTGCAGGTTTTGGTTGGTTCGTTCCGCCCAGATCCCTTTATTTCGGTCATGTCGGCTTCCGGCCTTGCGCGAATCTCCGTTCGCGCCTTTCCCCCCCCCCCCCCCCGCTCTGGCGGGCCAGGGCCGCGAGTTCGTCGTCGTCGTCGAGGGCGTCTTGTAATTTCAGGATCAACTGCTCGAGTAGCTCGCGGTAGGCGTCGCGCTGTTCTTGTCGGCTGTTGAGGTGCTCCAGCAGGGCGCACAGCAGAGCAATCAGCTCAGGAGTGCTCAGTCTGAGCTCAAACGATCCAGAGGTGGGTTGGGACATCAGCGATGACCTCGGAACGCATGCTGGTCGAACACAGCGGCGGCCCGCGAGCTGGGTGTGTTTTGGGGCGATGGCAGGGCTTTGGGGCTCATGGTTTGGCTTGATATGGATATTTTTATGCCATCTATGAATAGTTTGCCGTGATTATGCGGATCTCGCATTCTTGGTGGTGGAATTCGCCGCCTTTGGCCGGGGTGTTTGTAAGATTTGGTTATGCATGTTCCTGGTTTAGCGACATTTGCTCGTTAATTCTTGGCCTTTGGATCAAGTGCCCGTGATGATCGACGAAACAACCTTCGACGACCTCGACATTCTTGATCACTTGGAGTTGCTCAACAGCACGGTCAAGACTTCCGACTATTTGGGCCTCTCGCAGAGCAGCTGCTCCCGCCGCTACCGGGCCCTGAGCAGTCTGATCGACATTGATTTTTGACCGTGTCGACGGTGCTTACCAGCCGCGCCAAAACCTTGACGTTTTGGCCTCGCTGCGCGAGGCGGCGCAAAAGCTGCGGATCAGAAGTCAGCAATTGCGCTGCTGTGCTGCCTGGGCGTACGCGCCGCTCGCGCTGCCGCAGGGGTGGCGCGGCCTGCCGGTGTTGTCGATGAGCACCAGCCACATGCTGTCACTGCTGGACGGCCGCTTGCTCGATCTATGGATCGGCGGTCTGCTCGAGTGCCAGCCGCTGCTGCAGGCTCCGCTGCAGCTGATTACCGGACGCCGGCACATGCTGGGTCAAACCCTGCAGTGCCTGCCGCTGTTCTGCTGGAACCTGGCGCTGGTGGCGCACCGCGAGCATCCGCTCGCAGCCCAGAGCCGCTTGACCCCAGACGACCTGGCGGCCTACCCCTCGCCCGCGCTGCCGCTGGGTGCAGCACCGCTGCTCACCAATGGCCTACAGGCCCATGGGTTGGCCAATGCTCCCTATGGCGGCAGTGATCACGACGTGGAGCGCTGGGAAGGGGCGGCCCGCGACGGCCGCTCACTGTCTTATGCAGCGCCGCACCGCCTGGCCGAGCTTGAGCGTCGTTTCGATGTGGTGCGACTGCCCTATGACCTGGGTATTACTGAAGTGGCGGCCGTGATCGGCCACCGCGATGTATTGGGCGATCCCGCCTTTGCCGCAGCCTTCAAACAGCTGGTTGCCGTGCTAAGGGACTCGCCCCTGGGCCGCTGCAGCGAGATTCAGTGGTTGCTGTAGTCCCGCCGCAAGGGGCTCTTTTTTTTTGGGGGGGGCAGGTCTGAGCGACATGCATGCACAATGCATGCACACTGCTAGCCTCGGTGGGTGCTGTCTGGCCACGCCGATGCCGTCTCTGCAGATCCGCGACGTGCCAGAACCCCTGCATCGTTTGTTGCAGCGCCGAGCAACCCTGAACAAGCGCAGCCTCAGCCAGCAGACGCTGATTGATTTGGAAGCTTTGGTGGGTGGTGACCCACGGCGGCGCCGCTTGCAAGCTTTGGAGCGCATTGCTCAGCAGTGGCAAGGGCGAGCGCCGCTGGTCTGGGAGCAAACACCGGAGGATCTGATTCGGGCAGACCGTGAGCGCTGATTCCAGTGCACTGGTGCTCGATGCCTCTGCCGCTGTGCGGCTGATCTGCCATGACGCAGCGGTAGCAGGCTGGGCCGAGCAGCTCACCCAGGCTTCAATGGTGCTGGCCCCGGAGCTGATGCTCGCAGAAGTGGCCAATGCCCTATGGAAACTGAGCCGCAGCGGCAGCCTGGTGGAAGTCGATCCCCAAGTCCTCCTCGCCAGTGCACGCGATTTGGTGGATCAATTCGAGCCAGACCGTGAGCTGCAGGTCGAGGCGTTGGCTTTGGCCTGCCATCTCGACCACCCGGTTTACGACTGCTTGTACTTGGCCTTGGCCAGGCGAGAAGCTGCCCAGATTCTCACGGCTGATCAACGGCTCCAGGCCCTTGCCGCCAAGGTGCTGCCCTAACGCTGCCGCCCCTTTATTTCGCCTCCATCCAGTTGGCGCCTACACCCGTCTCGACCAGCAGCGGCACGCTCAACGTCACGGCCTGCTCCATGGTGCGTTTGACCAGCTCGCGCACTTGATCCATGGCCTCGGGAGCGGCTTCGAGCACCAGTTCGTCGTGCACCTGAAGCAGCAGCCGGGCCGGCAGGGCTGATTCGGCCAGCGCGTGGTGCAGCTGCACCATCGCCAGTTTGATGATGTCGGCGCTTGAGCCCTGGATCGGCGCATTGGCGGCGGCGCGCAGCTGCTGGGCCTCCATGCCAGCGCGGCGGGCACTGTCGAGATCGATCGCCAGCGGGTCCTGACCCTTGAGCCGGCCCAGGCCCGCCGGGTCAAAGGCAAAAGGCCGGCGCCGGCCCATCAGCGTTTCGACGTAGCCGCGGCTCAGGGCCAGCCGCTCCTGCAACTCCAAAAAGGCAAACACCTTGGGGTAGCGCTGCTTGTAGCGCTGCAGGAATTCCTTGGCCTGGGCCTGGCCGACGCCGGTTTCGCGGGCAAAGCGCTGCGCGCCCATGCCGTAGATCACCCCGAAATTGATCGTTTTGCCCAGGCGGCGCTCGTCGCTTGTGACCGCGTCGCCCTCGGCCTTGTCGAGCAGCAGCCGTGCGGTGAGCTGGTGCACATCGTCTCCGCTTTGGTAGGCGTTGACCAGCACCTCTTCTCCCGAGAGGTGCGCCAAGATGCGCAGTTCAATCTGCGAGTAGTCGGCTGAGAGCAGCTGCCAGCCCTCCTGGGGCAGGAAGGCCTTGCGGATGCGCCGCGAAAACTCGGTGCGCACCGGTATGTTCTGCAGATTGGGGTTGCTGCTGCTCAGGCGCCCGGTGGCGGTGACCGCCTGGTTGAAATCGGTGTGCACGCGCCCGGTTTCGGGCTCGACCAGCAGCGGCAGGGCGTCCACATAGGTGCTCTTGAGCTTGCTCAGGGTGCGGTGCTCGAGCACCAGCGGCACCACCGGGTGATCGGCCTCGAGCTTCTCGAGCACCGCCGCATCGGTGCTCCAGCCAGTCTTGGTTTTGCGCGATTTCTTGCGGTCGAGCCCCAGGGTCTCGAACAGCAGTTCGCCCAGCTGCTTGGGTGAGGCGAGGTTGAAATCGACCCCGGCGGCGGCTTTGGCCTCGGCCTCTAGGCGCACCAGGGTTGCCGACAGTTCTTCCGACAGCTCCTTGAGGTAGGCGATGTCGATGCGGATGCCGGTGGCTTCCATCTGCGCCAGCACCGGTTCGAGCGGTTGCTCCACCTGCTCGAGCAGAGGCAGCAGCGCCGGCCCCAGGTCGGCCAGCTGGCTGTGCAGCAGCTGGGCCAAGCGCCAGGTGAGGTGCACATCCATGCCGCAGTACTGGGCGGCCTGCTCAATCGGCACCGCCGAAAAATCGGCGCCCTTGGGCACCAGCTCGCTGTAGCTGGTCGGCGTGAAGCCAAAGTTGCGCTCGGCCAGCACCTCGAGGCCGTGCTTGGCATTGGCGTCGCGCAGGTAGTCGGCCAGCAGGGTGTCGAGCGCCACACCCGCTAAAGCAATGCCGTGGCGCAGCAAAATCAGCCGGTCGTACTTGGCGTTCTGCAGTGTTTTGGGGTGCGCGGCACTGCTCAGCCAGGGCGTCAGCGCAGCCAGCACCGTTTCGAGCGGCAATTGCTCAGGCGCGGGCGGCGGTTCGCTGAGCAGGTCAGCAGCGGCCGGGGGTTGATGGCCGATCGGGATGTACGCCAGATCGGCCGGACCCTCGCCCCAGGCGACGCCGATGCCCACCAACTCAGCCTTGAAAGGGTTGAGGCTGGTGGTTTCGGTGTCGAGTGCCACCGGCGTGGCTGGGTCGGTAGCCGCCAGCAGCCGGGCCGCCAGTTGCTCGAGAGCCGCTGCCGTGGTGATCAGCTGCGGCTCGAGTTTGGGTACGGCAGATGGCGCACTGGGCTCTTCGCCAGTCGGTGTTGTCTTGATGGGGTCCATGGCGGCTGTGACGGCCGCTGCGCCCGATGGGCTATCTGTCTCTGAGGGGTCCGGCGCCGTGGCCGAGAACAGCTGGGCGAAGGTGCCGACCTGCTTGGCCAGTGAGTAGAGCTCCAGCTCTTCGAGCGATGTCGTCAGAGCGCCGGCGTTGACGCTGCCGAGCTCAAGCCGGGGATCGTCGGGCAACGGGATGTCGACCAGAATTTCGGCCAGATGGCGCGAGCGGTAGGCGTCGTCCTTGCCATTGGCGAGCTTGTCGAGCAGTGCCCCTTTGAGGGCACCTTTGGGGTCTTTAGCCTTGGGGCCGGCAGCCTGCAGCTGCTCGAGGGCCTGGTAGATGCCGTCGAGGTCGGTGTAGGCCTGCAGCAGTGTGATGGCCGTTTTGGGACCGACGCCGCGCACGCCCGGGATGTTGTCGCTGCTGTCGCCGGTGAGGGCCTTGAGCTCGACGACCTCTTCGGGGGTGACGCCGAGCTTGGCGATCACCCCCTCGCGGCGCATCTCGGTGGGGCCGCTGTTTTTGGCATAGGGGCCGCCGCCCATGTACAGAACAGCGATGTCGCGCTGATCGTCGACCAGCTGAAACAGGTCGCGATCCCCCGAGAGAATGCGCACCCGCCAGCCCGCGTTGGCCGCCCGGTTGGCCAGGGTGCCCAGCACGTCGTCGGCCTCGTAGCCAGGAGCCATCGCCAGAGGGATGTCGAGGCTCTCTTTGAGGATTTGCTGGAGGTTGGCGAGGTCGGCAAAGAAGTGCTCGGGCGCTTCGTCGCGGTGGGCCTTGTAGGCCGCGTCGGCCTCGTGCCTGAAGGTGGGCTCGGCGGTGTCGAAGGCCACCACCAGCCCCTGGGGCCGCAGGCCCTTGCAGTTGTCGAGCAGGGCCTTGAGAAACCCGTAGGTGACGCTGGTGGGCACCCCGTCCTTGGTGCTCAGGCCGCCGTCGCCGCCTTTGCTGAAGGCGTAGAAGCTGCGGAACGCCAGCGAGTGGCCGTCGATCAGCAGCAGCAGGGGTTTCTCGGTGTTGCTGTTGGCGTCGGCCTGGGGCTTGGTCGTGCTCTGCTGCGCCGCCACGGCCTCGTGCACAAGGGCTTCTCAGCCTGCCAGATGCTGGTCCGCG
>VGPQ01000110.1 GCA_016882555.1 Cyanobacteria bacterium M_surface_7_m2_040 | reverse complement strand
CTCCGACCCGCGGTAGCGCTCCACCTGGCCTTTTTGCCGTCCGAAGCCGCGCACTTCGCTCACGGTCATGCCCACGATTCCCGCATTCACAAGCGCGATCTTGACGTCTTCCAGCTTGAAGGGCCGAATGATGGCTTCGACTTTTTTCATGGCTTCAGCGCAGGCAGGCAGCTTAGGGACAGGGTCCATCTCACCCGAGTGAGGCCCCTGCAGACGTAGCCATTGTTACTGCTTGGCTTGGCGGGCCCTGCCGTTGATCCTTAGAGTCCAACCATCGGGTTGCGCCTGCCATGGTGGTCTGAGGCTGCCGCTGCTGACGTCGGCCCGGTGACACCTCATGCCGCCGTCCTGCTGATCCATTGACCGACGCCACCCCCGGCCCTGCCCCCGCCCCCCAGACCCGGACGCCGCTGTATGGCGAGCGCGCGATTGCCGAGGCCGAGCTCATCTGCTTTGACAACCCGCGGGTGGGGCGCGCCTATGAGGTCGCGATTGAATTGCCCGAGTTCACCTGCAAATGTCCGTTTTCGGGCTATCCCGACTTTGCGGTGTTGCGCTTGCTTTATCAACCCTGCCCGCGGGTGCTGGAGCTCAAGGCCATCAAGCTTTACATCAACAGCTACCGCGATCGCGCGATTTCTCATGAGGAGGTGGCCAACCGGATCCTCGATGATCTGGTGGCCGCCTGCGAGCCCCAGTGGATGCAGCTGGAAGCCGATTTTCACCCGCGCGGCAATGTGCACACCGTGGTGCGTGTGAGCCACGGCGAGCGCCTGCCTTGTTAGAGCTCGGCCAGCAGCAGCGGCAGTTCTGAGGCAAAGGCGGTCAGATTGCGGTTGCACAGCCCCGCCACGTGCAGCCGGCCCTGCTCGCCGGAGCCTTCGCTGATGGCCCACAGCTGGCGGGTGGCCACCAGGCTGAAGCCCCCGCCCAGCAGGACCAGGGCGAAGCCGCCGTAGACCAGCGGCACGCCAGGATCGCGTTTGAGCAGAATCCCGCTGGCCGGCAGCACCGCGCTCACGCGGATGGGTAGACCATCCACGTCGAGGGGATCACCGCCAACGCTGATCTGCCCCAGGGATCTCCCCTCGCTGCCAAACACCTCCACGGGCCCGGCTTCATTGCTGAGGATCAGCAGCACCGGGTTGCTGCCATCGGGTTTGGTTGGCAGCAGCAGCCCCCAGATCTGTTCGCCCAGCTGCGGGAAGCTTTGCAGTGGAAGCTGCAACACGGGGCTGCGACCGAGCTGGATGTCGATCGCGGCCAGGGCCCAGTCGGCCTGGTACAGGGTCATGCCGCGGTAGCGCAGCGGATGGTTGACGCTGATCTCTGCCTCACGCACCTGGCTCTTGGGCGCCTCCTGCTGCGGCGGCTCGGGGTCGTTGTCGGCCCCGCTCACAGCCGGCACAGGTGGGGTGGCCAGGCTGCTGATCAAGCGCAGCTGGGACCTGAACTGCTCGGGCCGGCCGGCCGGGTCGCGCTGCACGGCAAAGGTTTTGAGCTCGAGGGTGAGCTGGTTGCGGCCGTTGCGATCGAGCAGCTCCAGGCTGCGTCCGGGAGCCAGAAACTGCTCCACCCGCTGCCCGCCGAGGCTGCCCCAGGCCGCGCCCAGCATCAGCAGCACCATGCCGGCATGCACCAGTAGTGGGCCCACGCGCCCGATCAATCCCCGGCGTGCCGCCAGGCGCTGCGGTTGACGCCTGAGCTGCCAGCCCTGCTGCCGCAGGCGCTGCTCCAGGGCATCAAGGCTGCTCTCTGGCAGCGGTGCACACAGCGTTTCGGCCACGGCCAACTTGCTCAACTGGCGCGGCTGCCGGTAGTCGCCCCAGCGCAGGGCGGCCTGCAGGGCGGGCCACTGCCGCCGCCAGCTGCACAGCAGCAGGGCAATGGCCAGTGCGGCCAGCAGGGCCAGAAACCAGCTGCTCGAATACACGTGATCCAGCTGCAGCCGCAGCACGGCGCGGCCATCGAGCCAGCCCAGCCAGGGGTTCTGGCCGTAGCGCTCCAGGTAGAACCCGTTGGGCTCCTGCTGGGGAATGGCGGTGCCGATGCCGCTGGCGATGGCGATCACCGCCAGCAGCACAATCGCCAGGCGCAGGTCGGCCAGCAGGGCGACCAGGCGCAGCAGCAGGCGTCTGGGTGGGAGCTGGGCTGAGTCACTCATGGCCAGTACGCCGCCAGCGTGAGCCCACCGCTGAGCAGCAGCAACACGCCACTGATCGGCGGCACCCATTGGCCAGCAGCCCGCAGGCTGAGCAGGCGCGGCAGGCTCGCCGCCGCGGTGCCGGCCAGCAGCAGCGGTATCACCTGGCCGGCCCCGAAGCAGCCCAGCAACAGGGCGCCCACCAGGGGTTGGCCCGCCTGCGCCATCCAGCCCAGCAACACCGCCAGCACCGGGGTGGTGCAGGGGGTGGCGGCCAGGCCGAAGGCCAGGCCCGCGGCGATCGGTGCCAGCGGCGCCGGCACGCGTTGGCGCCAGCTCTCAGGATCGGGGCCTGCCGGCAGCCGCAGGCGGATCACCCCGAGCAGACTCAGGCCCATGACCACGGCCAGCAGGGCCACCAGCACGGGCACCAGCCCAGGCACCTGGCCATAGATGCGCCCCAGCAGCGAGCTGCTCAGGCCCAGCCCCACCAGGGCCAGCACCACGCCGAGCACAAAGCTCACGCTGCGCTGCCAGGGAGCCTGCTCGCCCTTGAAGCCGGCGAGGTAGGCCAGGGTCACCGGCAGCAGCGACAGCGAACAGGGGCCCAGACTGGTCAACAGGCCGGCAGCAAACACCAACACCAGCGTCAGCGGGCCTGGGGCAGCCAGGGAGTGCTGGATCAGGTCTTCGGCGGTGCGGGCCCAGTCAGCCAGTAGGGGCCCGGGGCTCCACATCGGTGTGTCTGGACCATTAGATCTTGGCTTGCAGCTTATCGCCCGTGCCGTTGACCCTGGCGCTGCGCCGCCGGCCCCCGGTGAGGCCCGTCGATTCCAGGCTGCAGCGGATCAGCAGGCCCGCCACCAGCAGGCTGGCCATCAGTGAGTTGCCGCCGTAGCTGATCAGCGGCAAGGGCAGGCCGGTGGTCGGCATGGCACCGCTGGCCACGGCGATGTTGAGGATGGATTGACCCACCAGCAGGGTCGTGCAGCCAATGGCCACCAATCGCTGCTGGTTGCTGCGGCAGCTCAGCGACACCCGCAGTCCCACGAACCCGAACAGCAGCAGAAACAGCAGCAGCACCACCGATCCCACGTAGCCGAATTCCTCGGCAAACACGGCAAAGATGAAGTCGGTCGATTGAATCGGCAGGTATTGCAGCTTCTGGGTCGAGAGCCCGAATCCTTCGCCCAGCAGCCCCCCGGAGCCGATGGCCAGCAGACTCTGCACCAACTGGTAGCCATCCCCCTGGGCATCCTTCCAGGGGTTCAGGAACGAGACCACCCGCAGGCGCTGGTACTCGTTGCTGAGGATGCTCGCCACACCCACCAGGCCCCCGGCCGTGGCGGTGCCCAGCAGCAGCGGCAGCGAAATCCCACTGGCGAGGGCCATTAACCACAGCAACATCCCGGTCAGGGCAGCGGTGCTCAGGTTGGGTTGTTTGAGGATCAGCAGGATCAGGACCCCGAACACCCCCAGCCATAGCAGCATCTGATCCAGGCCGCTGCGTTTCCATTGCGCAAACAGCGCCGCCCCCTGGAGCACCACAAACGGTTTGATCAGCTCGGAGGGTTGCAGCTGGATGGGTCCCAGCACCAGCCAGCGGCTGGCGCCATTGACCGTGCTGCCCATCACCAGGGTTGCGGCCACCAGCACACAGCCCAGCAGCAATGCGGGTGGAGCCAGTTGCAACCAGCGGCGCAGGCTGGTGCGGATGCCCAGCCAGAGCAGGGCCCAGCTGGCCACCATCCAGATCAGCTGGCGTTTCAGGTAGTAGGCGGCATCGCCCATCTCACGCTCGGCCACCCACCAGCTGGCCGAGGTGAGCACCAGCAGGCCAACCAGACTCCACAACCCCACCATCGCCAGCAATAGCCGTGCTTCGGCAGGCCACAGCGGCCAGGGCAGGGGCAGGGGCAATCCCGCAGCTTTGGCGGTCGTGGTGTCACGGCCGCGGCGGTGTGGGGCAACCTGCTGGCTGAGGCCTGTCACGGAGGCGCGTTGGGGAGGTTCCATTCAGGGCCATGCAGGCCTGCTTGTCGAGTGGGAGCACACAAAAAAACCCGGCAGAGCCGGGTTGCTGGAAAGCAGTTAGGGGGGAAGACAGTCAGTTTCCGCAGTTTTGCTGACGACGACCGGTGGCCAGTTCCACCTTGAGAATCTTTCCACCCTGCTTCATGATTCGCTGTTGCTCAGCAAACCAGCTTTCGTAGGGCACCCACTTGGTGAAGTAGGTGTTCTGAAGCTCACGCTGGCTGCGCGCCTTGTCCGGGCAGGGAATGCAGGCTGTGATCTTGAAGAGCCGCATGGCTGATCCTCAGAACGGAATGTGCGGCGATCAGTTGCCCAGGCCGGAGCAGATGTAGTCGAAATAGACAGCCATTTCGCGGCCGGCATCAGGGCCCACCAGCGAGGCGGTCACCTCTTTCATGGCCTGAATCGACTGCACGGTGGCGCCGATGGGCACACCCAGGGAGTTGTAGGTCTCCTTGAGGCCGTTCAGCACGCGCTCATCGAGAATCGAGGTGTCACCGGCGAGCATCGCGTAGGTCGCGTAGCGCAGGTAGTAGTCCAGGTCGCGAATGCAGGCGGCATAGCGACGGGTGGTGTACATGTTGCCGCCCGGACGGGTGATGTCCGAGTACAGCAATGACTTGGCCACCGCATCCTTGATGATTGCCGAAGCATTGGCGCTGATCGTGGCAGCGGCGCGAACGCGCAGTTCGCCGCTGGCGAAATACTGCTCCAGGCGGCCCATGGCGGAATCGTCGAGGTACAGGCCTTGAACGTCGGCCTGATTGATGACGTTGGTGATGGAGTCTTGCATGAGTTCTGCTGGTTAGACGTGGTTGGGAATCAGCGTGACGAGCAGCCTCAGGAGAGGGCGCCGACGACGTAGTCGAAGTAGAAACCGGCTTCTTCGGCATCGGAGCCGGTGAGCAGGCCCATGGCCACGTTCTTCATTTCGCGAACCGATTCGGCCATGGCATCGAGAGGCACGCCCAGGGAGCGGTACATCTCTTTGGCGCCGATGATGCCGATCTCCTCAATCGGGGTCACATCACCAGCCACCAGGCCGTAGGTCACCAGGCGCAGGTAGTAGTCCATGTCGCGCAGGCAGGACGCGGTCATTTCCTCGCCGTAGGCGCTGCCGCCGGGAGAAATCACGTCGGGACGCTTCTGGAACAGGGCGCCGCCTGCGGTCTTGACGATGCGTTCGCGGCTTTCGCTCAGCACCTGGGCCACGCGCACGCGGCGCTGACCAGCGGCAACGAAGGCTTTGATCTGGTCGAGTTCGCCAGGGCTGAGGTAGCGGGCTTCGGCGTCCGCGTTGATGATCGAGTTGGAGACGATGCTCATGCAGTTCTGCCTCGAAACAAGCGGTCGCCTTTCGGAGACCGGTATCCGGTGGGTAAGGG
>VGPQ01000109.1 GCA_016882555.1 Cyanobacteria bacterium M_surface_7_m2_040 | reverse complement strand
GCGCTCCAGAGGCTGCCGCCACTGGCCAGGTCGTAAAGCTCATTCAGCAGAGCCATGCGCAGTGGTTCGGGCAGATCAGTGCGCTGCAACACCGGTTGCTGCCAAGCCTCGATGGCGCGGCGCCAGCTGCGCAAGTGGGTCAGGGCCTCGGCGGCGATGGCGGCGGCGTTGTCGCCACCGGCACCAAAGAAGTCGGTGTAGCGCCGCAGGGCCCGGGTGCCCGTGGCAAAGGCGGTGACCGGCAGGTCCCAGCTGATCACCATGGGGATCTCAACCGTGGCGCCGGGTTCAAGCCGCAAGCGCACCGCCAGGGCCGCGCTGCTCGCTTCACCGTCGCGGCTGCGGCGGTCGTTGTTGCTCTCGGGAATGGAGCCATCGGCTGCGAAGGAACGCCACAGCTCGGCGCCATCGCTGCACGGATCCCAGCGGCTGCAGCGCAGCACCTCGGCGCTGATGCCGGCAGCGGCCAGGCTGGTCTCGTCGGGCACCGCCAGGCACCACTGACCCTGGCCCTCGGCGATCGGCGTGGAGCGGTCGCCCTCGAGCAGCACGGCCTTGAGGCCGCCCTGGTCATGCCAGCGGTTGCGCTGGCCTGTGCTGCGGCCGATGGCCGGCACGTAGTTGTGCTCGGGGCTGCCGTCGTCACGGAAGTGCACGGAGGCCGACGGGTCGGTGTTGGTGAACCAGCCCACGGTGTTGCGCCAGCTCAGCAGCAGCGACAGGTCCAGCGCCTGGCGGGTGGGGTTGTGCAGGCGCCACACGAACACCGCCACCGGGTAGCTGGTGCGCTGGTAGTCGCCCGGCAGGATCGGGCTGAAGGCCTCGCAGCTCACCTGCGCGTCAAACACCCCCTCGTAGCTGGTGCGGCTGATGGGGTAGCGGGCTTCGTAGAGGCCGGTGCTGCGCTCAGGGGTGCTGGCGGGGTACCAGCTCCAGGCGCTCAGAGGCTCGTCGGCATCGGGCCTGGAGGCATCGCGCTCCGGCTTCACCGCCAGGGCATGGACGCGGCTGCTGGTGCCATCGCTCTCAAACAGGGCGAACTGACAGTCGGGAAGGGTGCCGAACCAGTGCTCGCCGCCGTCGAGATGCCAGAGGTTGAATTGGCCATCAGGGGCGCGGCCGATGCAGCCGGCACCAAAGCCCCCCAGGGGCATGCCGTGGTTGGGGCCGTCGTCGAGGTTGCTGGCGTAGCGCACCGTGTAGGGCTGCTCCCAGCCCAGGCCCAGGGGCCGGCTCCAGGCGCAGTTCAGCGCCCCATGGGCGTGCGACCGGGACGGACTGGGTCCTGCCTGGGCCCTGCGGAAGGCCCGTTGGAGCAGTCCGGTGAGCCTGGAGAGACCAAGACGTGCCATCGGGTCGGGCCTGGGGTCAGCGTGCACTGGGCGTCAGCTTGTCAGACCCGGCGGTTCAGCGCTGCGGGCGGCCCTGGGTCTCGCCGGCCTCCTGGTCGATCAGGGTGTCCAGGGTCACCGCCGTGCGCACCAGGGCCTGGTAGCGCTGCAGCAGCCGGCGGTTGCGCTGCAACCAGCTGGCTGGGTCTCGCCCCGCTGCGCTGCCGGGGGCTCCGGTCACATCGGCATCGCCATCCAGGAGCTCCAGATCCTGCTGCTGGGCAATCAGGGCCAACACGAGCTCATGGATGCGGCGGCGGCGGTCTGCCATCGGAATGGGCCGTCTGGCTCAGCGGTGCGTCAGTGGAAGTCTGTTTCAGCGCGGTTGTGCGTGCCGTCCACAGGCATCAAGGCCCCTGCAACATGGGGCAGCACCCCTCCGTTGAAACCCCTGTCGACTCCAACGCCGAACTCTCTGCCTGCATGCGTTGATTCCGCTCTGCCTGCATGGATTCAGGTGATCGGAACCGATGCGGCCGGAGTCGATGGTTTGCCGGCCGGCCTTCAGAATCAGTTGTTGGCGGCCGACCTGGTGGCCCTGCCGCAGCGGCTGTTGCCCCAGCTGGCGCAGTGGTTCAGCCTGCGCCAGCTGCATCCGGAGCTGGTGAGCAGTGATCAACCCTCCGCACTGCTGGAGCGTCTGGAGGCCGCGCGCACGGCGCAGCAGCAGATCGTGGTGCTGGCGAGTGGCGATCCCCTCTGGTTTGGCATCGGCCGCCTGCTGCTGGAGCGGTTCGGGGCTGAAGGGCTGCGCTTTCATCCAGCCCCCAGCTCCCTGCAGCTGGCCTTTGCCCGCATCGGTCGCCCCTGGCAGGACGCGAGCTGGATCAGCCTGCATGGCCGTGATCCCGAGCCCCTGGCTGCGCGGTTGCAGCAGCGGCCGCCGGCGCTGGTGGTGCTCACCGATCCGCAGCGCGGGGGTGCCGATGCGGTGAGGCGTCTGCTGCTGGCCTCCGGCCTGCAGGCCGCCTATGAGGTCTGGCTGTGCGAGCGCCTGGGGCATCCCGACGAGCGGGTGCAAGCTCTGGCTCCCGAGCAGCCCCTGCCGGCCGATCTCGACCCCCTGCATCTGGTGGTGTTGATCGCCCGCGAGCCCGCACTGCCGCCCGGCGGCGCCGAGCAGTTGCCCCTGTTCGGCATCGATGACGGCCTCTGGCTGCAGCACGCCGATCGCCCCGGGCTGATGACCAAACGCGAGGTGCGCATTCAGCTGCTGGCCGAACTGCGGCTGCCCGCTGCCGGGGTGCTCTGGGACATCGGTGCCGGCGTTGGCAGCGTGGGCATCGAGGCGCTGCGGCTGCGGCCCGACCTGCAGCTCTGGGCCCTGGAGCAGCGGGGCAGCGGCGCCGCCGTGATTCGTGCCAATGCCGAGCGCTTCGGGGTCGCGCAACGCCTCGCCACCGGTGGTGGGGTGCTGCAGGCCCGGGCCCCCGAGGGGCTGGCCCAGCTGCCCGATCCCGACCGGGTGCTGATCGGTGGCGGCGGCACGGATCGTGCGGCCATCGCTGAAGCGGTGGTGGGGCGTCTGCGGCCCGGCGGGGTGGTGGTGATTCCGCTGGCAACGCTCGAGGCCCTGGCCGAGCTGCGCCCGCTGCTGGAGGCGGCAGGCCTCAGGGTGACCGTGGGCCAGATTCAGACCTGGCGTGGCGCGCCACTGGCCGAGGGCACGCGGCTGGCGCCGCTCAACCCGGTGCTGCTGCTCAGCGCCCAGAAGCCGGCAGCGGGGTAGCCATCGGCAGGATCACGGCGGGGCTGCCGCTGCCGATGCCCAGGCGCGCCGCTTCGCCGCCGGCCAGTTCGATCACCCCATCCACCGGCATCCCCGGGCCGTAGCTGCGGCAGGGCAGGCGCATGCAGGGCGTCGCGTTGGCCACCACCGCCATCACCTGTTCGTTGCGCACGAAGATCATGTCGAGCGGCTCGGGGGTGAGGTGCATCCAGAACCGCACCGGGGTCGGTGAGCTGTAGGGAAACCACATGCCCCGCAGCGGCGGCAGCTTGGCGCGGCCCTGCAGGCCCCAGCTCTGCTGCTGGGCTGTGCGGGCCACTTCCAGCCCGATGCACACCGGGCTGGCGCTGGTTGGGGCGGCACTGGTCTGGGGCAGGCACCACTGGGCCGTGATCGGCAACTGTTGCGGCGGTGGTGCGGCCTGGCTGCCGGCTGGCGCGCAGAGGGCGCCGCCCGCCAGGCCCAGGAGGGCCGCCAGCGCACGCAGGGGCGGTCTGCGGTGGGTCATCGCACGGTTCATTGCGGCATCAAACACGACATCCGCAGCGGCCTCAACCCTGCAGCGGTGGTTTGGCGGCCAGGCTGTAGCCCTGGCCGCGCACGGTGTGGATCAGCCGCCGTTCGCCGCCGGCCTCGAGCTTCTGGCGCAGATAGCGCACATAGACCTCGATCACGTTGCTGGCAGCTCCCTGCTGGTCGCTCCAGACCTTGGCGAGGATCGTCTCGCGGCTCAGCACCTGGCCGGAGCGCTCCATCAGAACCAGCAGCAGCTGGTATTCCCGGGCCGTGAGCGCCACGCTGCGGTTGCCGCGGCGCACCTGCCTGCGGCTGGGGGTGATCACCAGATCGGCCACCTGCAGCACCGCTTCGGGCTGGTGCTGCTGGCGCAAGCCCAGGTGCAGACGCAGACGCACCAGCAGGTCGCTGGGCCCCTGGCCCGACAGCCAGAAATCGTCGGCGCCGCTGGTGAGGCAATGGCTGCGGGCTTCGAGGCTGTCGACGATCAGATCCAGCAGGATCGGCGTGCTGCCATAGATCGCCCGCAGCGCGGGGATCCGGTCCACCGCGGCGGCGGCGAGCACCACCACATCCGGCAGGGGCAGTCCGGCAGCAACGGCGCCCTGCAGCGGTCGGTACCCCGAGGCCTCCAGCCGGGGAGCCAGGGCTTCGGCTTCGGGCCCCAGCAGCAGCACCGATGCGCCGCCCATCAGCCTGGCTTGGCCACGTGGGGCAGACCCCAGCCCAGCTTGTTGCGCAGCACCTGGAAGAACTCGTGGTCGGCCAGGCGCACGAACCGCGCCGGCGTTTCGCTGCGGCGGATCAGCACCCGGTCTTCGGGCCAGATGTAACAACCGGCGCTGCCGTCGACCACCATCATCAGCCGCTCCGGAGTGGCCGGAAACACGGTCACCGGCTCGCTGTCGCTGAACACCAGCGCCCGCGAGGCCAGCGAATGGGCCGCGATCGGGGTCAGCTGCAGCACGGCGCAGTCGGGGGTGATCACGGGGCCGCCGGCGCTCAGGGCATAGGCCGTCGAGCCGGTGGGGGTGGCCAGGATCACGCCGTCGGCGGCGATGTCGACCGGGGCATGGCGGCCGATGGCGATCTCGAAGTGACACATGCTCGTGAGCGGCTCGCGGTGCAGGGCCATCTCGTTGAGGCAGAGCACCTCCCAGCGGCGCTGGTCGCCGCGCATCACGCTGACGATCAGCATCGTGCGCTCCTCGATGCTCCAGGTGCCCGCCAGCAGCTGCTCGATCACCCCGTCGAGCTGATCCAGGTAGGCCTCGGCCAGAAAGCCCAGATGCCCGGTGTTGACCGTCAGGATCGGCACGCCGATCGGCGCGGTCATGCGGGCGGCCGAGAGCACGGTGCCATCGCCCCCCAGCACGATCGCGAGCTGCAGGTCTTCGCCGAACGTGCCCGGCACACAGGCGCGGTAGCCCTGGGTGCGCAAGTGCTGGTCGGGGTTGGCAAACCCCACCATGCCGCCTGAGCTGCTGGCCCGCACCACGCCATGGCCGGCGGCCTGGAAGCGCGCCTCGATCGCATCGGCCGTGGTTACGGCCAGATCCTTGCCGTCGTTGACGATCAGTCCGACGCGGGGCACCGATCGCACGCGGGGTCTGGTCGAGTTTATGGCGGGCCGCTGCTGCTTGCCTGCCGGCCCGTGGCGGCTGCCTCAGAACTGCTCCAGGAAGCGCAGATCGCTGGTGTACAGACGGCGGATGTCGTCGATGCCGTGGCGCACCATGCAGAAGCGCTCCACCCCCAGGCCGGCGGCGAAGCCGCTCCAGCGCTCCGGATCCAGGCCCAGCCCCTCGAGCACGGCAGGATCGACCATGCCGCAGCCCATCACCTCGAGCCAGCGGCCGCGCCATTGCACATCGACCTCGGCGCTCGGTTCGGTGAAGGGGAAGTAACTGGCCCGAAAGCGCACCGGCAGGTCGCCGAAGA
>VGPQ01000108.1 GCA_016882555.1 Cyanobacteria bacterium M_surface_7_m2_040 | reverse complement strand
GGCCACTCCCGGCTGCCAGCACTGCCCGTGCAGGGGCTCGAGCGGCTCGCCAAACAGCAGGCGCCGCAGCCGCTGCTGGCTCCAGGGCGGTTCCGCCGCCAGGGTGGTGAGCAACGGTCCATGCACACCACCGGCCAGGCCCCGGGCCTGCCGCGCCCACAGCAGCGAGGTCACATCCGAAAAACCGAGAAACCAACCGCTGGGCAGTTCCAGGGCCGGGTCCTCCAGCAGCCGCGCCGCGCCCCAGCCGCCCCGCAGGCAGGCCCAGAGCTGCGCCGGCCCGGCCAGATCGGCGCTGCGCTGGCCGTCATCGCCGGCCAGGTAGCCCCACTGCCGCTCTGGGCCGTCGCAGGGCTCCACCCGCAGGCCCCAGTCCTGCAGCACAGCGATGCCCGCCTGCAGCCGCGGCAAGCTTTCGGGCTGCAGGGCCGAGCTGGCGGCCACCAGCCGCACCCGATCGCCCCGCTGCAGGGGCGGCGGCAGGGCCAAAGCGCTCACCACAGGCCAACGATCAGGGCCAGCAGCAGCAGGCCCCCGAGCTGCACCTGCCGCTGAAAATGACGCCCGTAGGCCGAGGCCGGCAGATCGGCACGGCGCAGCGTGGCGGCCTGTTGCTGCATCAGCACGGCGGCCAGCAGCCACAGCGGCCAGAAGGCGGCCGACACCCCGGCGTGCAGCGCTGCCCCGGCCAGGGCCAGGGCTGTGGCGCCATAACAGAGGGCCACGGCCAACGGTGCCCGATTCCCCAAGCTGAGGGCACTGCTGCGGATGCCCACCCGGCGATCGTCGGGGCGATCGGCCATGGCATACACCGTGTCGAAGCCGAAGGTCCAGCACAGGGTGGCCGCCCAGGCCAGGGCCAGAGGCCAGCCGCCGGCCAGGCTGCCGCGCACGGCCGCCCAGGGAATCAACACGGCAAAGCCCCCGCACAGGGCCCACCCCGCCTGGGGGTAGCCGAACCAGCGCTTGGCCGAGGGGTACAGCAGCACCGGCGGCAGCGCCGCCACCGCCAGTGCCAGGCACAGCGGTCGATGCGCAGGCGGCAGGGCCAGCACCACCAGCCAGGCCAGCAGCAGGCACAGCAGCAGCAGCACCACCGCCTCGGGCACGCTCACCCGCCCCGAGGCAAGGGGCCTACTGGCGGTGCGCTCGACCTGCGGGTCGAGACGTCGATCCCAGAGGTCGTTGGCGATGCAGCCCGCGCCGCTCACGGCCAGCCCGCCCAGCACGATCCAGCCCAGCAACGGCAGCGGCGGCAGGCCCGCCGAGGCCAACCACAGCGCCCAACCGGCCGGAATCAGCAGAATCAGCCGTCCGCTGGGCTTGTGCCAGCGCAGCAGTTCCAACCACACGCCCGCACGGCGCCCCTGCATTGAGCCTGGCCAGCTGCGCGCAAGCTAGCCCGCGCACGACCGCAGCGATCACGCGAGCGGCAACCCCATGCTGGCCGCGGCAGCCGGCAGGGTTGGTGGCAAAGTGGCGCCGCCGCAGCGGTGCCATGCCCCAGGCCGTCAACGCCGAGACCCGAGCGATCGCCGCGATCGACATCGGCACCAACTCGATCCATCTGCTGATCGCCGCTGTGGATCCAGGGCTGGGCAGTTTCAACGTGGTGGTCACCGAGAAGGCGCCAACCCGCCTCGGCGAGCGCGATCCCCTCAGCGGCGATCTCACCCCGGCAGCGATCGAGCGTGCCTTGCAGACCCTGCGTCATTGCCGCGATTTGGCCGAGAGCCACGGCGTCGAGCAGATCGTCACCGCCGCCACCAGCGCCGTGCGAGAAGCCCCCAACGGCCGTGAATTTCTCGGCACGGTGCAGGAGCAGCTGGGCCTGGATGTGGATCTGGTGAGCGGCCCGGAGGAAGCGCGGCTGATTTACCTGGGGGTGCTCTCGGGCATGACCTTCGCTGAGCGCCCCCACGTGATCATCGACATCGGCGGCGGTTCCACCGAGCTGATCCTGGCCGACGGTCATGACGCCCGGGTGCTGAGCAGCACCCGCATCGGCGCGGTGCGGCTGCAGCGTGAGTTCGGCCAGCAGGACCCGCTGCCCAGTGAGCGGCGCACGTTCCTGAACGCCTACATCCAGGGGGCGATGGATCCGGCTGTAGCCCAGGTGAAGGGGGCACTGCAGCCGGGTGAGAAGCCTTTGTTGGTGGCCACCAGCGGCACGGCCCTGGCCCTGGCCTCCCTGGCTGCGGCCGAGGATCCGCGGCCCCCGCTGAAGCTGCAGGGCTACCGGCTGAGCCGCGAGCGCCTGGATCAACTGGTGAGCCGGCTGCTCACCATGACGCCGGAGCAGCGCCGCGCCCTGCCGGCGATCAATGAACGTCGGGCCGAGATCATCGTGCCGGGGGCCCTGATCCTGCAGAGCACCATGGCCTCACTGCAGATTGCCGAGCTGGTGATCTGCGAGCGGGCCCTGCGCGAGGGGCTGATCGTCGACTGGATGCTGCGCAATGCCCTGCTCGATGATCGGCTCGCCTACCAAAGCACGATTCGCGAGCGGACCGTGCTGCACCTGGCCCGGGGCTTCGGTGTTGATCTGCAGCGGGCCGAGCGGGTGGCTGGCTACGCCCTGTCGCTCTACGACCAGACCAGGGGGGTGCTGCACAACGATGGCGGCGAGGGCCGGCCACTGCTATGGGCGGCGGCGATGCTGCACACCTGCGGCCAGCACATCAACATCGGCGCGTACCACAAACACACCTGGTATCTGATCCGCCATGGCGAGCTGCTGGGCTACACCGAGGCCGAACACCTGATGGTGGCGGCGATCGCCCGCTACCACCGCCGCAGCCTGCCGAAAAAACGCCACGAGTCGTGGCAACTGATCGATGGCCGGGAGGCGCGCCACACCGTGGCCTCGATGGCCCTGTTGCTGCGCCTGGCCGCCGCGCTAGACCGCAGGCCCCAGAAGCTGATTGAAGCGCTGGAGGTGAGCGTCAGCCAACGCGGAACGGATGGCGCACCCAGCGCCTGCATCAACCTGCAGCCCGTGGCCGACGGCAGCAGCGCCGATCTGAGTCTTGAGCGCTGGAGCCTGGCCGCCTGTGCTCCCTGGGTTCAGGAAGCCGCCGGCGTTGAGCTCGAGGTCAGGATTGCGGAAGTGCCTCAGGGGCTTGCGGCTGGGGCGTGATCGCCGGCTTGGGCTGGGGAGGCTGGGGGCGGGCAAGCTTGGGTTGACCTGCCCTGGGCTGCTCAGGCAATGGGGTGGCGCTGTTGAGCTGGCCCTGTGGGGTGGCTGGGGCCGCCTTGGCAGCCGCCTTGGCAGCGGGCTTGGTGGGGCCGGGCGGATTGAACCGGACCCAACGAATCTCGGAAATGGTGCCCAGGGGCTTCAGCGGGGCGGAGCCGACCGCCACCAACACCAGATCCGGGCGGCCAGCTCGCAGGTTCAGGCCCGCAGCCAGCGGAACGCTGCGCTCGCCAACGAACGTGCCTCGAATGAGGGGCTGGCCCCCAGCCGCCGGGCGCACCTCCAGCCAACTGGGCTGGCGGGCGCTGATCCGCAACTCCACAGGCCGGGGGGCCTCGGTTGCGGGAGCCTGAAGCTTCGGCTCGGCAGGGGGCAAGAGCGGCGGGCGGGCCGAGGGAATCAACTGGAACCCGCGCTGCAGCGCCCAAGCCAGTGCAGGCTGGGCCCGTTGGCGCTGCTGCCAGCCCCAGGCTCCGGCGGCCAGCACTCCCAACAGCAGCAGCAGCCAGGCAAGACGCGTGCCGGCCTGGGCGTTGATCGGCGCAGGGGTGTTGGGCGCCGCCTTGCCTGTGGCTTGTTGGGCGGTCGCCCTGGGCTCGGGGGGTGTTTTGGTCTTGGTCTTCGTCTTGGTCTTCGTCTTGGCGGGAGCGACCTCTGCGCTGCGCTGGCGTCCAGCCGCCGCCTGAAACACATCGGTGTTGAGGGAAGCCCGACTGGCCATGAAGCGTTCGCTGCCTCGCAACGCATCGATCTGGGCTGAAATCTCAACACCCAAGGCATCGCCAACCCGCCGAGCTTGAGCGATCACAAACACCGGTTCAGGCAGATGCTGTTGATCGGCAGATTCGAGGGCCTTGAGCTGTTCCACCCCCATGTGCAGGCGCTGCGCCAGGGCGATCACGCTCAAGCCATGGGCTTCGCGGCCGCTGATCAGAACCCTCGCCAGTGCCTCAAGTTCAGGCACAGGGTCCTGAACCGAGGCGGCGCCACGATCCTGCGGTGTGCTGGACGAGAAAGCATCAATCGTCGGATCTGGCGACAATCAAGCACTGTGCGTCAATGCACACAATTGTGGTGCCCACGTCAAGCAAGGCAACGCTCGACAGTGACGCGCCATCCAGTGGCCAAACGATTGCGCCAAAGCATGTTGATTGCGCAAAACCAGGACGCTCGCGCCCATCAACGCGAGAGGCGAACCATGACAAGTGGGCGATACTGGATTCGAACCAGTGACCCCTTCCGTGTGAAGGAAGTGCGCTACCGCTGTGCTAATCGCCCAGGCAGGCATCCGGCCTGACCCAGGCAGATTAGACCACAACCCTCCAGCCCCCTGGGACGGCAGCATGGGGAAGCACATGGGGAACACATGGGGAAGCAGCATGGGATCGTGTGGCGAACTCTCTGGTGGGAATGAGCGAGGCGAGATCCCCAGCCCAGTTGGCAAGCCAGGCCGGGACGTCGCGGCCTCAGGGCTCCACCGACCCCGAGCAAGCAGTCGATGTGCTGATCGTCGGAGGTGGCGTCTGCGGCACGGCCCTGCTGTTTGAGCTGGCGCGCTACACCGACCTCCAGCGGGTGCTGCTGGTGGAGCGCTACAGCCAGCTCGCCCAGGTCAACTCGAAGCCGACGAACAACAGCCAGACGATTCACTGCGGCGACATCGAGACCAACTACAGCCTCGACAAGGCTGTGCGGGTCAAACGCACCGCCGAGATGATCGTGCACTACGCCGAGCTGCTGGAGCCGGCCGTGCGCGAGCGCTGCGTGTTTCGCACCCCGAAGATGGTGCTCGGGGTCGGCAGCCAGGAGTGCGCCTTTCTGCGACAACGCTTTGCTCAGTTTTCGCCGCATTTCCCGGCGATGGAACTGCTGGAGAAAGACGAGATCGCACGCTGGGAGCCGCAGGTGGCCCATCGCAACGGCAGCTTGCGCGACGAGGAGCTGGTGGCGATCGGCATTCGCAGCACCTACACGGCGGTGGATTACGAGGCCCTGAGCCAGTCCTTTGTCGATCAGGCCCGTGACGCTGTCGCCGGAACGCAGCGGCAGCTCGACGTCGCCCTGGGGCTGCAGGTCGAGCAGATCGCCATGGCCAGCGATTCCGGCAGCGCCGCCAGCGATGGCAATGGCTTCCTGGTGACGCTCAGTCCCACCCCCGGCCATGGCGAGGGCCCCAGGCGCCAGGTGCGGGCCCGTCATGTGGTCGTGAACGCCGGTGCCCACAGCCTGCTGATGGCCCAGCAGATGGGCTACGCGCTGGAGTACTCCTGTCTACCTGTGGCCGGGAGCTTCTACTTCACCCCCGATCTGCTCAAGGGCAAGGTCTACACCGTGCAGAACGACAAGCTGCCGTTTGCCGCCATCCACGGCGACCCGGATGTGCGGGCGCCTGGGAAGACCCGC
>VGPQ01000107.1 GCA_016882555.1 Cyanobacteria bacterium M_surface_7_m2_040 | reverse complement strand
GGCCTGGCGCAGGGCCCAGTGCAGCAGGGCCTGCACGGCGGCGCCGAGCCCGGCCAGCAAGCCCAGGGTGATCAGTCCATCGACGGGCGTGGCAAAACACTCCCGCCGCAGACGTGCCAGTGGCGAGAGCTGCTGGGCCTGTGGTGCCGTGGGGGCGATGGCGACGTCTGCTGTCATCAGCGCTCCTGGATCTGCACCAGCTGGTTGAGCCGGTTCATCAGCGCCGAGATCAGCAGATCGATGGCCAGATAGGCCCCCAGCAGCACCAGCATCACCTCCACCGCACGCCCGGTCTGGTTGAGGGTGGTTTCGGCGACCGAATACAGATCGCTGTAGCCACATGCCACCGCCAATGAGGAGTTCTTGGCCAGGGCGATGTACTGGCTGTTGAGACCGGGCACGATCACCCTCAGCGCCTGGGGCAGCACGATGCGGCTCAGGGTCTGGCGGTGGCCCAGCCCTAATGAGCGGGCCGCCTCCCACTGGCCGCGCGGCACCGAGGCCACACCGCCCCGCACCACCTCGGCGATGAAGGCGGCGCTGTGGATTACCAGGGCGGTGAGCAGGGCGCTGAACTCGAGCGTCAGTCGCAGCGTTCCTTGCCACACGCCATTCACCAGCGTGGTGTGGCCCAGGTAGAGCCCTGTTTTGGCCAGCACCAACCCTGGGAGCTGGATGGCCTCGGCGCCGTTCGGCAGGCTCAGAAACACGACGAAGTACCAGAACAGCAGCTGCAGCAGCAGCGGCACGTTGCGGATCAGTTCCACATAGGTGCGGGCGAGGCGCCGCAGCAGGCCATTGCTGCTGAAGGCGGCCGTGCCCACCACGGTGCCGAGGGCGGTGGCACCCACCAGCGCCAGCACCACCACGCGCAGCGTGTTGACCAGGCCGGCCAGCAGGGCACGCCAATAGGGCAGCTCGGCGTTGAACGGCAGCAGCGTTTCGGCCACGTCGAACCCGGCGGGCATCGACAGCCAGCGCCAGCTCAGCAGCAGTCCGGCTGCCGTCAGGTTGCGCACCAGATTGCCCAGCAGGAAGGCGATCACCACCAGAATTGCCAGACCGGCAGCGGCCTGAATCAGGAGCGGCAGCAGACGCCGGTGACGCCACCAGGGAGTTGCCGTCATCAGCGGAACGGCGGGGCGTAGTGCAGACCGCCCCGGCTCCAGGGACGGTTGAGGCCCCGTTCCAGCTTCAGGGTCGAGCCCGACCCCACATTGCGCTCGAAGATCTCGCCGTAGTGGCCGACCGCCTTGATCGCCTGCACCGCAAAGTCGGCAGGCAGGCCCAGCTGGCGGCCCAGCTCGCCGTCGATTCCCAGGAAGCGCCGGAGGTCGGCCTGGTTGGGGTCCCCCTTGGCCTTGGCAACCTTGGCCTCGACATTGGCCTGGGTGATGCCGAGTTCCTCGGCCTGCAGCAGGGCATAGACCGTCCAGCGCACGGCATCGCTCCACAGCGGATCGGCGTTGACGGTTGCCGGCGCCAGCGGCTCCTTGCTGAGCACGTCGGGCAGGATCACATGGGCCTCGGGGTCTGGGAAGCCGGTGCGTTTGGCCGCCAGTTGCGAGCGATCGGTGGTGGCGGCGGCGCAGCGGCCCTGCAGATAGGCGGCGTAGGTCTGATCCGAGGTCTGGAATTTGAGCGGGGTGTAGGCGATGCTCCGCTCACGCATGCGGTCGGCCAGGTTCATCTCGCTGGTGGTGCCGGTCTCGACGCAGATCGCCTTGCCGTTCAGGCCCTCGATGCCGGTGATGCCGCTGGCCTTGGGCACCATCAGCCCCTGGCCGTCGTAAAAGACGATCGGGGCAAAGTTGAGGCCGTTGCCGCCGGCGGCATCACGACCCAGGGTCAGGGTCGTGTTGCGCGACAGCAGATCCACCTCGCCACTGGCCAGCGCGGCGAAGCGCTCACTGGAGTTGAGATCGCGAAACTCCACCTTGTCGGGGTTGCCCAGCAGCGCTGCAGCCACCGCCCGGCAGATGTCGACATCCAGGCCGCGGTAGCGGCCGTTGCGGTCGACGCTGCTGAAGCCCGGCAGGGTGCCCTGCACCCCACAGATCAGCTGCCCACGGCCTTTGATCAGGGCCATCTTCTGGCTCTGCAGGCCACCGTCGTCGCCGGCGCAGCCCGCCAGAGCCAGGCCGCCCATCAGAGACAGCACCGCCAGCAGCCGGTGTCGCAGGGCCATCGGGAATGCACGCATGGGCGCAGTTTGTCAGCAGATCCACTGTGCAGCTGCATCGCTGCGCCCCGGCTCCTGCCCCTGCAGACAACACTAATGGACACTCTGTGTTGCGCTCTTGGCTGCTGCTCCGGCCGTTGACCATGGCTTGCGTCTGGCCGCTCTGTGGGGTGCGTGGCTGCTGTTGATGCTGTACCACGTGGAACTGGGCCTGATGCCACTGTTCCACGGCCTGGCGGTCGAGATTGAGAGCCAGGTGCCCAGCGACCAGCTGCCGCGGTTGTTCTGGGCGATGTTGATCTATTTTTTGCTGCCCCTGAGCGCCATGCTGCTGGTGGTGCACGCGATCACGGCACCGGGCAGCTGGAGCGCCGCCCTGGGCTGTCGCGCGTTTCAGTTTTGGTTCAGCGTGGCCTACTCCATCACCAATGGGGTGCACCTGCTCGCCGACATCCGCATTCCCGATTCGCGCGGTGACCAGGTGGCCCTGATGGCGGTGCTCACTGCCATCGGTCTGCTGATCAACCGCGAGGCCTGGCTGTGGTGGCAGGCCTGAACGCCTTCGGGGCGATTGTGGTGGGTGGGGTGTTGATGAACCTTCTCACCCTGGTGGGCGGGCTGACGGTGCTGCTGCCGCGCCGGCTCCAGCAGCAGCTGTTGCTGCCCTTGATCGCCCTCGCCGCCGGATCACTGCTGGGGGGTGCCCTGTTTCACATGCTGCCGATGGGGCTTGAGGCCCGGGCCGGCCGCTGGTGTGGGGTGTGGATGGCCGCCGGTTTCACCACCTTTCTGCTGTTGGAGCAGGGGCTGCAGTGGCACCACTCCCATCGCCAGGGGGCAGGCAGCACGCGTCCGCTGGCGGTGCTGATCCTGATTGGTGATGGCCTGCACAACTTCATCGGGGGGCTGGGCATCGCTAGCACCTACCTGATCAACCCGGCTGCGGGTGTCGCCGCCTGGTGTGCTGCCGTGGCCCATGAGCTTCCGCAGGAGCTGGGCGATTACGGCGTCCTGGTGCACAGCGGTTGGAGCCGGCGCCGCGCCTTGCGCTGGAATTTCATCTCCGGGCTGCCGTTTCTGTTGGGCGGGCTGTTGGCCTGGGCCTGGGCCGGCTCGCTACCGCTGGCGGCCCTGATTCTGTTTGCGGCGGGCAATTTTCTCTACGTTGCCGCCTCCGATCTGGTGCCCGAGATCAAGGCCCGCAGCAGCCTGGCTGAGACCTGGCAGGCGCTGGCGTGGTTTGCAGTGGGCCTCGCCCTGCTGTTGCTGCTGGCCCTGGCTGAATCCTGAAGGTTTGCGATTCCGTAGCGGTTGGTGCACTGCCGGATGGCGGGGCCGCGCGAGGAAGGGGCCCGCATTGACGCCGGCGCCATGGTGTCTGAGCTTGAAGCCACCGCCCGTGCCGTTGAGGCCCGCTTGGCTCAGCAGGGCATCGTGCTTACGATGGGCGGGGAACCCACCCTGCTGCCCGACTGCCCGACCGGGGCTGAGTGGACCGTGGCCGCCGATGGCCCCACCAAACTTGGGTATGCCAGGGCCCTGGCCCGGGAGCTGCAACGCCAGGTCTGGCCTGGCAGCACGGTGCTCTACTGCCCGGGCAAGCGTTACGACGGCGAAGTCAACCCCCGCTGGAGCCTGCGCCTGATCACGGGGTCCGATGGCCACCCCCTGGTCCCTTGGTTGGATGCCGATGGATCTCCTGAGCAGGCTTCGCGGCCGTTGCCCGATGCCCTGGCGCTCGAGGGCCTGATCGACACCCTGGGCCTGTGCCTGGGTTGCAGCCTGGAATCGGTGCCGCTGCGCGATCCCCTGGATCCCCAGCGGCAGGTCTGGGCTGTGCCCCTGGCCTGGGAGGCAGAGCGCTGGACCAGCCTGGTGTGGCCACTGACACCGGATCAACGGCAGCTCAATGGCGCCAGCGGTCCAGCCGGCCTGCGTCTGCCGTTGCAGCATTTCCCCGAAGGCGCGCTGCGCCAGGTTCTCACCCTGGAGCTTGAGGCCGGCAGCTGGGGTCTGTTTTTGCCGCCGGTGCCGCGGCAGCCGTTCGAGCAGCTGTTGGGCGCCCTTGCGGCGAGCTGCAGCCACTGGCGTCAACCCGAGTTGAGCGGTGTGCTGCCGCTGGATTGCGGTGGCCACTGGCAGGTGCTGGGCCTGACGGCCGATCCCGGCGTGCTCGAGATCAACCTGCCGGTGTGCCTGAGTTGGCAGCACTACGCCGATTGGTTGCGGCTGCTTGAGCAGGCAGCTGCAGCCGTAGGTCTGCGTAGTGTTAAGCAGCGGGGTGAGCGCAGTGTGGGCAGCGGTGGCGGCAACCACCTGCTGCTGGGTGGACCAAGCCTGGAGCAGCATCCGCTGTTCTCCAGACCTGCCTGGCTGGTGGGCATCCTGCGGTACTGGCAGCACCATCCCTGTCTGGCCTATCTGTTCAGCGGTGACAGCGTTGGCCCGGCGTCCCAGGCTCCCCGGGCTGACGAGGGCAGCGCCTCACTGTTCGATCTGGAGCTGGCCCATGCGCTGCTGGATCAGCTGCCCGCCGCTGACCATCGGGTGGCGATCGGTGAAACCCTGCGCCATCTCCATGCCGATCGCAGCGGCAACACCCATCGCAGCGAGATCAGTCTCGACAAGTTCTGGAATCCGGCCTGGAGCGCCGGCTGCCAGGGCCTGCTCGAATTCCGTGCGATCGAGACCATGCCCGACCACCGCTGGAGCGCGGCGGTGGCGCTGCTGGTGCGGGCGCTGGTGGTGATGCTGCTGGACCCCCAGCGGCGTCCGACGGCGCTGCACCCCTGGGGCGCCAAGTTGCATGATCGCGCGCTGCTGCCCAGCCAGCTCTGGGCTGATCTGGAACGGGTGCTGGACGATCTCGCCGATGCCGATCTGCCGTTGCCGCAGCAACCGTTCCGGTCGATCTGGTCCTGGCGGTTTCCGTTGCTGCTGCAGTGGCGCCAGCAGGGCGCGTCGCTGGAGATCCGTGAGGCCCTCGAGCCTTGGCCCCTGCTCTTCGATGTGCCCGTGGAGGGGGGCAGCACCAGCCGCTTTGTCGACAGCTCCCTGCGCCGCTTTGAAGTCGTCGTTGCTGGCGACTTCTGTTCGTCCTTCAAGCTTTGCCTCAATGGCCGTTCACTGCCGCTCGATGGCCGCTCAGCCCAACCCGTGGCCGTGCGCTACCGCCAGGACGCCCTTTACCCCTGTCTTCACCCATTGCTGCCGGTGCATGTGCCGCTGCGGCTGGATCTGTTGCGCCTTGGTGCGTCCACCCCTGTCGCCAGCTGGCTGCTGCATGGGGCGGCCCATGGATTTCAGAGCCTCGACCCGTTGGCTGCTGGTGCTGGCCACAAGCCCAGGGCGCTGGAGCCCATGTTGAGGCCAGCGGCGTCAGGACTGTGCACCATGGATCTGCGCGTCTAGCTCGTCATGCCGCTGATCACCGTCAAGACCTCAGCTCCTACTCTGGAAT